>SLIY01000468.1 GCA_007135385.1 Leptolyngbyaceae cyanobacterium CSSed165cm_216 | reverse complement strand
TTATCGGTTGATGGGACATGGAACCACAGGTTATGGATGTATCGATCATCATTCCCACATGGAATGAGGCCCGCTGTCTAGGGCGCACATTGAATGGACTGAGGATTTTGGACCCGCCCCCTAGGGAAATTGTGGTGGTCGATGGGGGCAGTACCGATGATACAGTGGCGATCGCCCAAGCCCTGGCCCAGCAATATGACCTGCCGCTGTCAGTGGTGCGATCGCCCCAGGTCGGGCGATCGCACCAGATGAATCTGGGGGCGACTCGGGCCTTAGGACACAGCCTGTGTTTTCTCCATGCCGATACCCTAGTCCCCGACGACCTTTGTGCCCTAATCCAAACCACCCTGGCCCAGGACAATATCGTCTGTGGCGGCTTTATATCGCTGATGACAGGGACCTACACCACCCGCTGGGGGGTTTCTCTGCACAACACCCTCAAAACCTACTATGCCCCCCTGCTATTTAGGCCTCATTTATTTTTTGGGCGAGGATTGCGGCTGCTGTTTGGGGATCAGGTGATGTTTTGCTGCCGCCAAGACTTTCACGCCTGCGGTGGCTTCGATCCCGAATTACCAATCATGGAGGAAGCAGACCTGTGTCTGAAGCTATGTCGTCTGGGACGCATCCGCCAGGTCAACCGGATTGTGCAATCCTCAGATCGTCGGGTTGCGGCCTGGGGGCCACTCAAAGCTAACGGCATATATTTGATGATTGGTCTGCTGTGGGGCCTAGGATTTCCAGCTAAAGCCTTGAAACGATTCTACGAAGAGGTACGCTGATTTAAGCCCCAATCGTAAGCTAGGTATTGAACTGTAGCCGTATGCGGGATTGAGGGCAGATACTGGCTCACATAGACTGGAATTGAGTCGGCAGCCTGCAAAAAGTCAGCCTGATACCACTTAAAGATTTGGCTGCAGTAGAGTACGTCCGTTTGAGGGTCGTAGCGTACCTTGTCAGGATTATGGATAAAGCGCTGGGCATCGGTGTCCAGTTGAGCTTCCACGATGGTGGGGTAATAGGCCTCGCTACGCAAGAGGGGGCAGCCTAAAGCTGCACAGACAAGGGCAAAGTGAATGCGCGGCTCCTTAAACTGAGGGCGCAAAATCTGATGCTCAATAGTATTGAGGCTCAACGATTGCCCATCCAGAACATAAATCTGGCGGCTAAAAAACCTCAGGAAGCTAAGCCAGTTAGGGACGCCTATGCGTTTGGGACGAATCGAACGGATAGGATATCGCCTCAATACTTGCTGAATCACGAGCGCATTGTAGAGATTCAGCAGTAAGGCCAACTGCTCTTCCGACGACAGTGCCCCTAGGCTGATTGATGTCATCGACTCTAGCCAATCGTTCAGCGCATCGGCGGCCTCCAGCTGCCAGCGGCCATAGTCAACCTGTCCCTGGTTATCCACATAGGTCTGTAGAAGAGTATCCCAGGGGTTAACATTCAGCATGACTGGTGGCCTCATCTGATGAATTGTAGTTGCGCGGGCAATTCATGCTCCAAGCTGTTGGCGTAAGATTTAGATTAGGTAATCCTAAATCGGCCAGGAGCCAGAATCCAGTCCCTGCTTGTATGCTGAATTCTATTACAGGCATAACGTCTGCCTTAAGAAATCGCCTGGAGGTTGATCTGACATGCAAGGACCCGTTCTGAGTTGGGCTAGGTACCCCTATTTTACTCAACCCCTACGCAGGGTGGCTTGGTCATGGATAACTTGGTGGGTTAAGGTACGATTTCCGACTGTGGCGACCCTTTCACCCCAGAGGCTTGCGCTACAGCTCCAACAGGGCTCAGCAGACAGTCCTCTGTTGCTGGACGCCCGCACCGCCGAGGAGTTTGCGGTGAGTCATCTGCCTCAGGCTCATCATACCCCTACCCTAGAAGCCGCTCTAGCCTTGGATCTAGCCCCTCAGCAACCGATAGTGGTCTACTGTTCTGTGGGCTATCGCTCAGCCCGGTTGGCGGCCCAACTGCAACAGCAGGGGTTTACCCAGGTGCAGAATTTGATCGGTTCGCTATTTTTATGGGCCAACCAAGGTCGCCCCCTACAACAGGATGGGCAAGTGACCAGGGCAGTACACCCCTACAATCCGGTGTGGGGTCTGTTGTTGGCGCCCCAGGCTGAACGGGGATGATGACAATCTTTACGCACTGCGGGGCATGGTGCGCACAGGGGAACATTGTCGCCGCTGCAAGGTATGCATGTGGTGAAATAGGTTCCAGCAATATTCCTCGGGTAGACCACAGGTGGTGGCCCCCCGCAATACGACATTCAGGTACCAGTCGTTGGGGGCAATTTCTTCACTGAGCTTATCCATAACCGTATAGGTACGGGTCGAGCCGTAGTGACGATCGCCACAAACCACCTCCACGGTTTCGTGATGATAGCCTTCTTCGCGGTGGTCGAGGGCGGCGCTCAGGCGCCAGGGCAAATAGTACAAAACCCCATACACCGAGGCCCTGGGGTCAGGAGTGACATCTAAAACACCGCAATTTCGCAGGCGCGATCGCCGGAAAAACCCTAGACGATAGCCGTTCAGTGTGGCTGGACCCACCACATAGGCGTGGGTACTCTCCCCTAACGATCGCTTCAGATCAACCGGACACATGCAGGAGCCGTAGGCAAAGTAATAAAACCGTTCCTCCTGGGGTTTGAAGCCAGATGAGCTGTTGTTAGCTAGGAATATTGGGCTGGCCATAGCAATGAATTGAGGGCGATCGGATCAACGTTACAGGAAAAGCTTAATCTACGGTTTATCGGTCGGAATACCGAAGATTAGGATTATCCCTCTGTTATATCACCTTATTTATCTTCTGGCAGGATCCTAGCTGGCAGTCTTGATGAAACGTTAAGTAAACGTGAACGCTGCCCAGCTAGACCCCAATCCCTAAGCGGCCTGCCAGGCTTGGGGTTAACGGCAGTAACACCGTCAAGGTGAGAAACAGAGCTAACAGTCCCAATGCCGCTCGGGCGTCATTAGGTTCAGAAATGTCGTTAAGGCAGGGGCGTTCTAGATTGCGCTGCAAAAATAAAATCAGCACGGCCCAGTACAGGGCTAAGGGATTGACCAACGACACTAGGGCCAGCACAACCAGCGTGAAGACAGTGGTTCGGCCAGCGGTTTTGCGCCCATAAATGGCCTGCACCACCCGTCCACCATCGAGTTGTCCGGCGGGCATTAGATTCAGGGCTGTCAGTACCAACCCCAGCCAACCCATGATCGTCAGCGGATGAACATCCACCAGCGACTCCTGTAGGGCAGACCCTAACACCACTCGAGCTAAAGAGCCTACTAAAATTGACCCCTGAAAAAAGCTCGAAGGCACCTGAAAGGCACTGCCGGGATGGGAGAGCACCAAGCCCAGCAACAGCATCCCCAACGACACTAAGCCGCCAGCAGCAGGCCCCGCCACAGCAATATCAAACAACACGCTGCGGTTAGGCAGTAGGGATTCGAACCGGGTCAGGCTGCCAAAGGAGCCAATTTGCCAGGTGGGAATCACAAAGGGGGGACTGAGACGCACACTATATTTACTGGCCATCACCCAGTGGCCAATTTCATGGCTGGCCAAAATCACGACCAAAGCAATTAAAAACGGTACAGCAGCTGCCCAGCGGGAAAAATCCTCCAATAAATCAAAGCCCTGTAAAATCGCCCCTGCTTCCAAGCTGGTGAAGACCGTCGCTAGGGCAAGCAGGGCCGCTAGCCCCCACTGGATTGGAGTAGTTTTTGGAGGGTCAGCGGTTTCGGGCAGCACCACCACGGTAGGTTTTTGGTCCATGTTTTCCACCAAGAACAGGCGGTAGCGATCGCCAACCCGTTCTGCCAGCAATGTCGCCAATTGTTCGCGGGTGGCAGCTGGTTCTCCCCGCAGATTGCCGCGAAAAATCGCCCCCTGCTGATAAGGAATTGTCTCGGTACGGAAGTAGGTATCAATCCCAAAGATGCCTTCAATTTGGGCTAAGTCCTCTGGTGGGATAGCCAGGGTGACGTCTGGAGTAGACTTGTCCGGGGCAGCTGTGGGTTGATCGCTTGCGGTGGCATCGTTGTCACTATTGTCACCATCTGTACTCTCTGGGACCACTTCAGCGGCCATGGCCGGGCGCTGGGTAGACAGTTGATCTTGCCCTATGGCTCTCAGGCGTCGCCCCAAAAAAACGTAGAGTCCAGTAGACCCTAACAGCAGCACTAATACCCCGGCCAGGTTGATATACAGCCCCAGGGCGAAAAGACCAAAAAACAGCAGCCAAGGGGCCATTAAAACGACCGATTGCAACCAGGCCAGTATCCCCACGCGGCCATAGGGGCGAGCCCTAAGGTAGCCCCAGACCAGAATCGCGATCGCTGCTAGCAGAATCAGCCCAGTAGTAACCATAATCTTGTTGCGTGTTACTGTCCTTCTTCCCCGGTTCCAGCGGTATGCCTAACGCAATGATCCCGCTCCCCAAGGCTTCCTCAGTCTACCGCTGATAGTGATGGCCAACCAACTTAGCCCCAAAGGCAGGAGCAGGTAGACATATGCTGCCACAAGTCAGTTGTCACACATCAGTCAGCAGGCGGCAGGCGCATAGCTCGAGCCTATCAGCCGAGGAGAAAAATATCGAGTAGGACGTTAATAGTCCAGCTCTTCTTCGTATTCAGTCACCTTTTTCCGCTGAGGAATATTTACCGGAGGGGCCTGATAGGGTTCGTCTTCCTCCCCCTCAGACCAAACATCATCCGTCACATCTTGAAAATCAGCGTCATAGGCCGATTCAGCAGACGGGGTAGCAGGTTGATTCCAGTTGTCGCTGTCATCCAGTGCCGCCGCCTGATATCGCTCAGCCGATTGAGCTCGGGTCACTGGCTCTTCCACCAACTCGGGTTCACCCCAGCCCTGCTCACGCCACCGCTGTTCTGCCGCCGGGGCATTGGCTTTCGTAAACTCAGCTGGAGCTTGTACCCCAGAGGGCAACTGATTAGCGGTGGACACCGGCATAATATATTCACTATCGGCGTTACGCTCCCAGGGGGCACTACCAATCCCCAACCGCTCTAGCAACCCCATGCTCAGCTGCACCAATTTTTCTTCCGCCCCTTCGAACACAATCAGACGATCGGGGCCACTGCTGACCACTTCATCCACCGACAACTCGTAGGTGCTAATCACCTGGTCGGGAATTTGGGGCAATCCGAAAGAAGCAATCACAATGGTCTCAAGTCGACCATTGGTAACATCAAACTTAAACCCTCGCACCCGCCCCAGGGGTTCCCCGGTTTCTGTAATCACTTCGCAGTTGACCAGGGTACTGTAGGGGGCGACATTGATTTCGTCGTCCAAAGCCGCCTGATCATCTACCAAAATCACATCCCCGATTTGGCGGATAGTACTGAGGGGCATAATTTGCTGCGTGGTAGACGCTAACCCAGACAAAATATTTTCCCGGAGGCCAATGGCCACGACTTCCCGCTGATCTACATCAACCCAGACTTGACTGACTACCCCTAGCCGTTGGCCAGAATTACGGGTAATCACCTGAGTGCCTAAGAAGTCAGAACGGAGACGATACTTGTCTAAGGTCATGTCGGATGCATCTCGTTAGCCGAGACAATATATCACTAGTTTAAGAAACTACAGCAAAATTAGCCCTGAGTGTACAGGCTTCTGACCAAAAGTTGAATTCAGAAAGCGAATCCCTCTAGGCCTGAGTGCTTATCTTAACCAGAATCCTATAATTCTACAGGACGGAAGACCGAACCACCCAATCACAAGGCTGGTGCAGTGGGCATAAGACAGCTATCCAATACCCTCTGTGGGGTGAGCACAAAAAGAGCGGATCCTGGATTTTCATGGGTTTGCTCCGTTAGCGGCTCAGATAAAGCGATAAGCTACGACTCTGACTCCGTCAATCGCCCTTCAATAGGTTCGTATTCATCTTCTAGCAACCAGGTTTGGGCTTCGTCGTAGGTGGCACTGCTAAACACCAGCTTATAGCCATCAGCCGGATCGTATACTCGACAGCTGCCAGAGGGTTCACCCATCAACAACAAAAGGTAGGGTGGAGACAGCAAGGGGTCGATCCACACTTCGACAAAATCCCAGTCAGTCTTGGCTGGGTCGCGTACGGGAGATGACGTGGTATCGATCTTCTGCATCAATTTTCCAACTCCCCATAGACGATTGGCCCTATTATGTTGTCTTAGGCTTGACCTCAAATTCCATTTTGGAGCGGTAAAAGCACACGTCAAGTTCCATGAAAAAGTTTGCTTGACCCAAAAAAATTAGAGGTGCATTTGAGCTTTTAGTCCAAGCAAAGGCTAGCTGAATCGGCGCAATATCCCCAACTTGAGCCATTGCAAAAAGAGGTATAGCTGGCTGACTGCCCAAGTTGCCCGCAAGCTGGATGATTGCCCGACTGTCTTCCCAGAGAGCACCCAGTTGAAGCCCCAAATCATGGGGCATAACGTTTACAGTCGCACCGCTGTCAACCAGTCCTAGAGCTTCAACTATGTGCCCTTCTCGACGAAGAATAAGCAGAATTCATGGCAAGCTGTCAAACTCGTTTTGAGACGGGTCAGTAGTAGAGTAGCGGAAACGTATAGCTATCAAGCCTGATTAACTGACTCTAGTGATTGCATTAAAGCATCACCAGCCCCAAAGTTGTTGTAAGGGGTAGGTAGGTCGTAGATTTTAAAGGGTTCTAGGGGCGAAATATCCTCAGCTGTTTCTAGATCTTCTGCCAAAATGCGAATCAGCTTCAGCTTTTCCATGATGGAAAGCTGCCGAACGGCAGGAAGCATTTCAGTCAGGGTCATAGCGATCGCTCCTGATGCAAGAATTTGCCACCTCTAGTTTAGCTAGCCAGCGGCTCTGCGATCGCCCCCTGCAAATACCCCAACCACTCGGTCAGGCTCTCCAGTTGCTTTTCGGGCTTCAGCACCCCCAGACCGCGCACCACCACCTTGCCGCCGCTGTAGACAAAGCGAGACTTCAGGTGGCTGGGTAGTTTCTCGCTGATCAACTTCCAAGCGGGTTCTTCCATCGGGGTTTCCATCACCACATGCTGTTTGCCCTCCGGTTTGATGCGGGAGAAGCCAGCCGCTTTGGCCACCAGTTTCAGCTCTAGCATGCGTACCAGTTGCTCGGTAGCATGGGGGATGGGGCCATAGCGATCGCTGAGATCTGCCGCAATCTGCATCAGTTCCACCTTGCTACTAGCGCTAGCCAGGCTGCGGTAGGCGCTCATCTTTTGCTCTAGCTCAGGGATGTAGTCATTGGGTACAAAGGCGGTGACGCTGAGGTCCACTTGAGTGTCGTCGACCTTCGGAATATCTTGGCCCCGGATTTCGGCGATCGCCTCTTCTAGCATGTCCATATAAAGGTCAAAACCGATCGCATCCATTTGGCCAGACTGCTCGACCCCCAGCAGGTTACCCACGCCGCGAATTTCCATATCCCGCATCGCCAATTGGTAGCCCGAGCCCAGTTGGGTAAACTCCTGAATCGCCCGCAGCCGCTTGCGGGCTTTGTCGGTGAGGGACTTTTTAGGATAGAACAGCCAGGCATGGGCTTGAATTCCAGACCGGCCCACCCGGCCCCGCAGTTGGTAGAGCTGGGAGAGGCCAAAGCGATGGGCGTCTTCCACCAAAATGGTGTTTACCCGGGGAATATCTAGGCCCGATTCAATGATGGTGGTGCAGACCAGAATGTCGGCATCACCGTTGCTAAAGGTGAGCATGGTGGACTCTAGCTCGCCTTCGTCCATTTGGCCATGGGCGATCGCGATCTGCGCCGTGGGTACCATCTCCCGAATGTTAGTCGATACGTCCTCAATACCTTCCACCCGGGGCACCACATAGAACACCTGACCGCCTCGATCGAGCTCCTGGCGGATGGCGGTGCGGATGGCTTCTGGGTCCAGGGGCGACAGGTGGGTTTTGATCGGGCGGCGAGACGGCGGCGGTGTGGTAATCAGGCTCATTTCCCGCACCCCAGAGAGGGCCATATACAAGGTACGAGGAATGGGCGTAGCGCTGAGGGTGAGCACATCCACCTGGGTTTTGAGGGATTTGATCCGCTCTTTTTGGTTCACCCCAAACCGCTGTTCTTCGTCCACCACTAGCAGGCCCAGGCTCTTAAAATTGACGCCTTTGCCCAGCAACTGATGGGTGCCCACCACCACATCCAGTTCCCCCGTCTTCAGCCGCTGCAAGATTTCTTTTTTTTCAGATTGGGTGCGAAAGCGGTTGAGCAGCCCCACCTGGATCGGGTAGGGGGCAAAGCGCTCTTTCAGGGTGTGGTAGTGCTGCTGGGTGAGAATGGTGGTGGGGGCCAGCAGAGCCACCTGCTTACCGGCGGTGATCGCTTTAAAGATAGCCCGCAGGGCCACCTCGGTTTTACCAAAGCCGACATCACCACAGACGAGCCGGTCCATGGGGCGATCGCTCTCCATGTCCCGCTTCACATCCTGCACGGCCTTCAGCTGGTCGGGGGTAGGCTGGTAGGGGAACGAGTCTTCCAACTCTTGCTGCCAGGGCATATCCATGGGGTAGGCAAACCCCTCTAGTTTGGCCCGCTGGGCATAGAGCTTCAGCAGGTCTACCGCCACCTTTTTGATCGCCTTTTGGGCGCGGCCTTTAGTTTTCTCCCAGGCGCTGCTGGTCATTTTGTGGAGCACGGGGGCCTGACCGCTGGCCGCCCGGTAGCGCGACAGGGACCCCACCTGATCGGCCGCCACCCGCAGTAGGCCATCGGCGTACTGAATCACCAGGTAATCGCGGGTTTCGTGGTTGACGGTGAGGCTTTCTAGCTTGATGAACTTACCGATGCCGTGGCTGCGGTGGACCACAAAATCCCCTGGCTTCATCTTGTTGGGGTCCACCTGCTTAGAGGTGGAGCGGCGACGCTTGCGCACATAGCCAGTGGTGGCCAGGGTATGCTGACCGAAAAACTCCCGGTCCGTCACCACCACCAGTCGAAAGGTGGGTAGGACAAACCCCTCCATCTCTGCCAGCCCCGAGTACTTGACCGCCACGGGCACATGCTGAGTGTGCAGCTTGTCAATGGCGTTGTAGTCTTTGGGGTTGGGGATAAACTGGGCCGGGCAGTCATGCTCTTGCAGCAAGGCCACCGAACGCGAGGGCTGGGCCGATACCAGCCAAACCGCATATTTGCGATCGCATTTTTTGCGAATCGTCTCCGCCAACTTGCCAAACTGATGGGGAATTGCTGGCACCGGACGACTGGCCAGGTTCAACCCACCGTGGTTCACCTCGCTCAACTCTGAGAGAAACAGCCGGGGAAAGACTTCGGCATCGCCCAGGGTATCGGTGAAAGGGCGGTGGATTTTGGGGAGCTCTAGAATCTTGGATTTTGGATTTTGGATTTTGGATTTTTCTTCCCCATCTTCCCTTCTGCCTTCTGCCTTCTGCCTTCTGCCTTCTTGCCACTGCTCGTCCACATGCTCGAGCCAGCGATCGCTGTGGGCCTGGCATTGATCCACCTCATCGATGGCGATCAGGCTGGTGTCTGGCAGGTAGTCCAACAACGAAGCCGGGTTGGCAAACGCTAACCCCAGCCAGCGACGGATTCCTTCGGGCAGAATACCGTTGTCTAAGCCCTCTTGGGCGGCATCGGAGAGCAGGCCCTCCAGTTGGCCCTGCTGACGCAGCTGATCAATAATCACTGGGCCATACTGGGTGGGGGTCAACACCAGCTGGTCGATGGTATCCAGGGAGCGCTGGGTGGCTGGGTCAAATTCCCGCAATCGCTCTAGCTCATCGCCAAACAGCTCTATCCGCACGGGCAGTTCGCTGGCAACAGGGTACACGTCGACAATGTCCCCCCGCTGCGCCCACTGACCTTCGGTTTCGACAGTGGTGGTGCGCTCGTAGCCTAAGGTGGCCAGTTGCTGGGCCAGGGTTTTAACGTTGATCTCCTGACCTAGGGTGAGCTGCAAGCAGTAGGGGGCTAGGGCCGAGACCGGGGGCAGATGGGGTTGTAAAGCTCGCTCGGTGGCGACAATCGCCAGGGCCTGTGGGGTAGGTGGCTCTGGGCTAGTACGCAGGGCCAGCAGGTCGGCCAGAACTTGCAACTGGCCCCAGGTCATCTCAGACTCCTGGTCAAATGGGTCGTAGGGGGAGGCTTCGGAGGTGGGGTAGAAATGCACCGTGTCCCAGCCCATGGCTTCCAGTTGAGAGGCCCAGCGCCCTGCCTCTTCTAGGGTGGCGGTGATGATCACCAGCGGTCGCTGCTGGGCCTGGGCCAGGGCCGAGGCGATCAGCCCCTTGGGAAAGCGAGAAATGCCATTGAGGAGCAGGTGGCCCTGTTGGTCTAACTTGCCGAGCAGTTCACTGGTAAGGGGGGAGCGTTGTAAGGCACGGGTAATCGAAGAGAAAGCCATGGCATCAACCCAGGGAACATGATCAAGCAAAAATCCCCCCGACTTGGCCGCCAAGGGTTATGAGTCAGGCGAACATCATTGATCCGCCTCATATTTACTTATTGTAATAATCTCCGGCCTATTTACCCAGGCCTGGCGAGCAACAGCCCTTAAGACTTGACTTGCAGCGATCGCAGCCGATTAATCGCCGCCGCTAGTTCCAGCCCCCGAAATACCACTAAATCGCCCATCGGCCAGTGGGTGAGGCTATCTAGCCCATGGTGCTCAACATCAGCCATCACGGCGTCCACCACCGCCGCCAAGGGGGTGGTGGCGGTCATATAGTGACTTTGGGCATAGACAATGGCTTCGGCAATGCCCCGCACCTGACCCGACTCCACCAATTGCTCCACCGCTGATAGATCAATGGCCTCGGTGCCAATTTCCAGGTGATCAACATCGCGGGTTCTGAGCTTGACCCTGCGTTTGCCCTTACTGGGGTCAATGCTCTGGGGCTGAATGGTGCGGCGGGTCAGATCACCAAAATGGGCGCCCCCTTCCCGATCGCGCTCGGTTTGGTACTGGGCGGCGATCGCCTTCGCCTGCGACGTCACATCCTGGGGGCAAAACTCGTCCATGGCGATCACCGTGTCGGCCACGTCAAAGTAGTCGCCGCTGCCCCCCATCACCAGCACAGTAGACATGCCGTAGTCCGTATCGAGCTGTTGCACTTTGTCGATGAAAGGGGTGATGGGCTCCCGGTCTTTGGCAATCAGGGCCTGCATGCGGCGATCGCGGATCATGAAGTTGGTGGCCGAGGTGTCTTCATCCACCAATAGGGCAGTTGCACCCGCTTCAATCGCCTCAATAATGTTGGCCGCCTGGGAGGTGCTGCCGCTGGCATTGGGGGTAGAAAACTGCTGGGTCGATTTCCCCTGGGGCAGGCTGCCAATAAACGGTGAAATATTCACCCCGGCAATGCTGCGACCATCTTCAGCCCTGACCTTGACAGCGGTGGGGTCAGTCACTACCTGGTGGCGGCCATCCCCAGGAATGTGGTTGTAAATGCCCGAGGCGATCGCCCGCAGCAAGGTCGACTTACCGTGGTAGCCACCGCCCACAATCAGGGTAATCCCCTGGGGAATGCCCATACCCGTCACGTCTCCGGCGTGGGGGCAGGTCAGGGTCACCCGCAAGGACGGGGGAGATTGAAACGGCACCGCTTGATCGGCCAGGGGCCGTTCGTCCACCCCACTGCGGCGGGGCAAAATCGCCCCATCGGCCACAAAGGCCACCAGATTGTGGGCGGCAAGCTGCGATCGCAGGGCTTCTGCATCCTCAGCGGTCTGCACATGCTGGGCTAAACTGGCTCCATTCAGAGCGCCATAGAACAGGGTTTGCGCCACCAGGTCGGGCACGGTTTCGCACAGCAGATCAGCCGCCTGGTATCCGGCAATACGTCGACCGAAGGCTGGCAACCCCACGCTAAACCGCAGCTCTACGGCCTCTGCGGTAACCCGAGCAGCACTACGGGCCAAGATCGCCTGACTAGGACGAACAATGCTAATTAAGCCGCTTTTCCCAGAGCCCGACTTGCGCTGACTGCTCCCAGCCACCTGGTGAAATTCACGGGTGAGGTAGTCGGCCAGGGCGATCGCCCGGCAGGGCGGGTGCCACACCTCAGCCGGAAATCCTGCCACCGATTGGGGCACCACCACCCGCACCCGACTCGGGGCTGCGAATGGGTCCCCCTGCACATGGTCGATGTGCAGGGTAAAGTCGGCAAAATCGTAGGCCCCTTTCAGGGACTTGTAGGCCCCATAACTTTGGCCATCAAGACGCTGTAACTGGTTAAAAAGGCTTTGCTGAGTAGCCATGGACAAAAGCAATTAAACACTAAACCGGCAGATCACCATAAACCCTAGAACTATAGCGCTGGCTGGCTGGCTTCGACCATCACCTATCCCCACTCCCAGCCCTTTACCCCCTGACCCGATAGGGGCGACGCAAGAAATGGAGATCGGCATCCAGCAAACGGGGCTAACACCGGCTAAAAGTTCGGCAAACCACACCTCCAAAAGAATTGTCTAATCCACTTTTGGGCGGCTACATTAGCACTCAGGAAGCGAGAGTGCTAAAACCGCTTTCCACCCCTTAACCCTTATTATTCGCAACACTTGGAGGTACATGATGGCAGCTGTTACCCTCAGTGTGTCAACGGTTAAACCCCTGGGCGATCGCATCCTAGTTAAGGTCAGCGAAGCCGAAGAAAAAACCGCTGGTGGCATTTTGCTACCCGACACCGCTAAAGAAAAGCCCCAGGTG
>SLIY01000300.1 GCA_007135385.1 Leptolyngbyaceae cyanobacterium CSSed165cm_216 | reverse complement strand
GGGGGGTGTCCCCTTCCCCCTCCACCTGCTGGATGTTGATGCCGCGATAGGTGCCGTCTTCCCCCTCTGCCATGGTCCCCAAGCGATCGCCCAGGGTACTTTGGGCCCGCCCTGCATCGGCGATCGGCACCACCACCACCACATTCTCTTCCAGGGCAATCGCCGGGTCGGGCAACGTCGCGGGTAGGTCGACAGCCGGATCGTCTGTGGGCAGCACCGCCAGGGTGATCTCTGGCCCCACCCAGGGTTGAATATCGGTGCCAAAGTCCAGGCCTTGGTCTGCTAACAGGCGATCGCGCCACTGGGCCAACAGCTGATCAAACTGAGCCTGAGTCTCTGACGTGCCAAACTGCCGCAATCGCCGCCATTGCCCCTGATCACTGGATAGGGCCAGCACCATGACCGCATCGTCAGGGATAGCATTGACCCCTGTGGGTAACGTCCTACCCACAGGAGCGCGGCGGGTCAAGGCCCAAAAGGCAACGGCACCGCCACCGAGAAACAGCAGTACCGCACCAACAATAATCAGTAGAGGGGGCTTACGCTTAAGTACCATAGGAGCCACAGACCCAGTGGGCTATTTTGCCCTGTAACTCTAGCAAAGAACCTGGGGAGTGGGAGGGTGGATGAGTGGGAGGGTGGGGGAGATGGGGACGACAGGGCAGACCTGGGTGTCTGCCCTGTCGGGCAAGGTGCCATGGAAAAACCTTCTCCAGGCCCAGGAAAATAAAATATAGAGGCAGACCCGTATGTCTATCCCGACACTCGATACCCGATACCCGATACCCGACATTCTCCCCTATCGCCGAAAACTAAAGTCATACCCCACATATTGCTCATTCTCGTACTGCACCACCAGCCAGGTGGCGGGGTCAAACTCCAGGGGGTAGGCGTCTCGTTCAACCTGAACGTTGGCTTCGGTTCTGCCGACACCTAAGCCGCAGTGGGGCTCGCCCAAAAGCTCTCGCACATCAGCTTTGGGGGTTTGCAAGTCCATGTCGATCAGCTTTTTCAGCTGGTCCCGCGAGAGGGTGGCGGGGCCACGGGCCTGGGTAATGCAGACATGGGGGTCGCCCCCTTGGGTTGTCCCCGGTTCTGGGCCGGGGTGAATCAAAAAGGCGGCCAAGGCTAGCATGGACCCGCCAGCGACCAACACCCCGCCCCCCGCATAGCGACTACGGTGGGGTGGCTGAGGCGGGTATTGCCGAGGCATTTCGGTGGGGGGAGGAACGGGACTACCCCCAGTCGGCTGGGGGGGCCGAGGCTGATAGTAGGCCGAGTAGGAGTCGCGTGGATGGTAAGCCATAGCCGTAACCTGCAACATCGAAGCTGTGAGACAAACTGAAGATCCCCATTTCAAGTCAGCGATCGCAGCTTTCGTAGGGTGGGTAGTGCCCACCCCTCAATAGAAAGGCTTCCAGAGGTCACCCAAAGTGCTACCAGTCAGCCTAGAGACTGGCCGGCTAACGCCCTCAAAAGCGAGAATCGCACTACCAATATAGTACATATTTACTATAAGAGTTATTCCTGGGCTGAGTTTTTTTGTTACGGTTTGAAAAGGAAGCCACCATCCCCTCCCACCCTGGCTTTAGAAAAGGCGATGAACAAGACCCTGGTTTGGTTTCGCCGCGACTTGCGTGTCAGCGATCACGAACCCTTATATCGAGCGGCGAAGCGCGGACTCGTGGTGCCAGTATTTGTGTTCGATCGGGCCCTGGTGCACCATCCTGAGACTGGGGCTGCTCGGGTGGCGTTTTTGCTGGCGGCCCTGCAAGCCCTGGCGGCGGATCTAGAGGCCCTGGGGGGACGGTTGATTGTGCGATCGGGGGACCCGGTGCAGGTGCTGCCCAACCTCCTCAAAGCAACTGGGGCTGACGGCATCTATGCCCACACCGATGTGGAACGGATCTATGGTCGGGTGCGGGATGCCCGCCTGAACCAGACCTTAACCCAGCAGGGGATGAGAATTCGCTGGTTTGAACCGGCAGCTAGCGTAGCGGAGTTAGTGCCCTACCCTCAGTATCGGGAGCTTTGGTACCGCCAGATGGGTGCCCCCCTGGTGCCCATTCCAGCCCAGGTGCTCGTACCGACTGAGGTGACCAGCGACCCCCTACCCACCCTGACCGACCTCGGCCACCAGGCCGACGACAAGCCTATCCCCGCCGCCAGTACCGCTGCGGCTCGGGCCTTGCTACAAGACTTTTTGGCCGACAAAGCCGATCGCTACTATTGGCAACTCTCTTATCCCAGCGCCGAGGCCACCACTGGCCTTAGCCCCCACATCAAGTTTGGGGTGATTTCGGTGCGGGAATCTGTACAAATCGTGCGCCAGGCCGCCGATGGCGGTGACCGGCGGATTCGCCGCAGCCACCAGCAACTGATCTCGCGGCTACGCTGGGGCAATGGCTTTACCCAACGGTTTCGCTATTTGCCCCAACTGGAACTGCGATCGCTCTACCGAGTGTTTGACGACGACGGCTGGGCCTTTGACCCCGACCTGTACCAGGCCTGGCAGACTGGGCACACCGGCTTCCCGATCGTGGATGCCGCTGCCCGCTGTCTACAGGCCACAGGCGGCTACCTGGCCCTAAACTTTCGCACCCGGGCCATCTACGCCAGCTTTCTCAGCAACCTGGGGGGCATCGACTGGCGCTATGGGGCCTTGCACTTTATGCGCCATTTAATTGATGGCGACTGCCCCATCGACCACTACCAGTGGGCCATGCAATCCGGGGTGACCCACTGTGTGGACAAGACCTGGACCCGCATCTACAACCCTGGCCAGGTGGCGGTGGATCGCTGCGACCCCGACGGTGCGTTTATTAAGCGCTGGGTGCCAGAACTGACCGATGTGCCGCCGGAACAGTTGGGCAGCCCCCCTACCCTCTCGGGCTACCCCGCCCCCATTTTGAATTACAAAGTCGCCCGTCAGCGTCGGGTGAAACAACTGGAAGCTCAACGAGGTCAGTTCCTCAATGCCAGCAATCTGCTGCCTTTTTTGGCCCACATGCCCCAGGACCTGACCCCCTTTGGCTCTGACCTGCATGGCGGTGAGGTGTCCTGGGCCGCCACCCCCAGCCCAGCGCTATTTCCCCTGCCATTACCCCTGGCCGACCTGGGGCCAGCGGAGGCCAAAGCGCTACGCACCTGGTTTGTGGCCCATGTAAATGTGCTGCCTGCCAAGCCCCGCCGCCGCTCCAGGGGTAAGGCTCCAGACCCGAATGTGCGCCAGCTTAGTTTACTGGCGGATATGGATGGTTGATTGCCCCCCCTCCGGCGAGCCAATCACCAGATGGCGCAATCGTTCTCGCCCTGGTTGGGGGCCAGGGGATGTCAGGTGCAGGGG
>SLIY01000057.1 GCA_007135385.1 Leptolyngbyaceae cyanobacterium CSSed165cm_216 | reverse complement strand
GGGATAGGTTAAGGGGGATAGGTTAAGGGGGATAGGTTGAGGGGCAGGCAAGGGCCGCTCCTGGGGCAGGCATGGCTTGAGAGCAGCGTTTTTTGACCATTGCAGGGAGGAAGCACACACCATGGCGCTAATCGTACAGAAATATGGCGGCACCTCTGTAGGTACCGTAGAGCGCATCCAGGCGGTGGCTCGTCGGGTCAAAACCACCGTTGACGCAGGGCACTCGGTGGTGGTGGTGGTGTCGGCCATGGGCAAAACCACGGACGGCTTAGTGAAGCTAGCCAATGAGATTACTGGCCAACCCAGCCGTCGAGAAATGGATATGCTGCTGTCCACGGGGGAGCAAGTGTCGATCGCGTTACTGACCATGGCGCTGCATACCCTAGATCAAGAGGCTATCTCCCTGACCGGGGCCCAGGTGGGCATTGTCACCGAGACTGAACATACCCGAGCCCGCATTCTCACCATCAAAACTGAGCGGCTCCAGCGTCACTTAGATGAAGGTAAAGTCATTGTAGTGGCTGGTTTCCAGGGGATTGGTCAAACCTCAGATCTAGAAATTACCACCCTGGGGCGGGGCGGCTCTGATACCTCGGCGGTGGCGTTGGCAGCGGCGCTCACCGCCGAAAAATGCGAGATTTATACCGATGTACCGGGGATTCTCACCACCGATCCCCGACTGGTGCCCGAAGCTCAGTTGATGCCGGAAATCACCAGCGATGAAATGTTGGAACTAGCTAGCCTCGGGGCTAAAGTCCTGCATCCTCGAGCGGTAGAAATTGCCCGCAACTACGGGGTGACCCTGGTGGTGCGCTCCAGCTGGACCGATCAGCCGGGAACCCGGGTGGTGTCTCCCCGGCCCCAGCCTCGCCCCCTAGAGGGGTTGGAACTGGCCCACCCGGTGGATGCGGTAGAGTTTGACACCGACCAAGCCAAAGTGGCGCTGCTGCGCATCCCCGATCGCCCTGGAATTGCCGCCCGGCTATTTGGAGAACTGGCCAATCAGGCGTTAGATGTGGATTTGATTATCCAGTCTATCCACGAAGGCAACACTAACGATATTGCCTTTACCACCGTCAAAGCTAACTTGAACCGGGCTGAGGCCGTGGCTGCTGCGATCGGCCCGGCCCTACGTAGCAACCCCGCCGACACCACCCAGGCAGAGGTGATGGTGGACACGCGCATGGCCAAAATCAGCATTGCTGGGGCCGGTATGATTGGCCGTCCCGGGGTGGCGGCTAAGATGTTCTCGACCCTGGCAGAGGCGGGGATCAACATTCAGCTGATTTCTACCTCGGAGGTGAAGGTCAGTTGTACGATTGCCGAAATTGACTGCGATCGCGCCATTGCGGTCCTCTGCAACGCTTTCGAGGTCACCTCCTCGCCGGTTCCCCATGGAGAAATGACTGGTGCTACCCAGATATCTCCTGTGGTGCGGGGGTGCGCTCTTGATGTGAAACAGGCTCAGGTGGCCATTCGCCACGTCCCTGACCAGCCGGGCATGGCAGCTCATATCTTTCAATTGCTGGCTAACCAGGGGGTGAGTGTCGACATGATTATTCAATCCCAGCGTTGCCGGTTGGTACATGGGCAACCCACTCGGGATATTGCCTTTACCGTCGCCCAGGCCGATGCCCCCGCTGCCCAAGCCCTGGTCAAGGCCGCCGCCCAGGATCTGGGCTTGGGGGATGTGGTGGTCAATGATGCGATCGCCAAGGTCAGCGTTGTCGGCATCGGCATGGTGGATGCCCCGGGCGTGGCTGCCCGCATGTTTAGGGCCCTCTCTAACCAGGGTATTAACCTGCAAATGATTGCCACCTCAGAAATTAAAATTAGCTGCGTGGTGGCCGAAGCGGATGGGGTCAAGGCTCTTCAGGCGGTTCACAGTGCCTTTGGCCTAGCTGGTAAAGAGGCGATGGTGGTGCCCGCGTAACAGAATTTGCGCCATTGTTACATAAGGTCGAGGGACGGCAAGGGAATTTTTTATAATCAAGGTATGGTCCATGCCCATGGCTAGGCTCTTGTTCTGGTTTTGCCGCTTCATGTTGATGGCTTGATGAGCCTATCGAAGAGCCTGATTTGGGTCCCAGTTACAGGAGACTTCCCATGTTTAAGAAGATTCTCGTTGCTCTAGATAACTCTGATCTGCGCCCAGTGGTTTTGGAACAAGCGATTGCCCTGGCGAAGGCGACAGAGGCCAGACTGATGATGGTACATGTATTATCGGCCTATGAAGAAGGCAGTCCGGGGGTGCCAATTCGGTCTTATCAGGCTTACTACCCGATTTTAGACGATGCCACCTGGAAGGTGTACCAACAGCGGTGGGAAGAGTTTGCTGATCGGGGTATGCAGCAACTTAAACGAGACGCGGAGGTGGCCAGACAAGCTGGGGTCACAGCAGAATTTTCACAGCTAACCGGTGAACCGGGTCCGGTGCTCTGCGGCTTGGCTAAAACTTGGGAAACTGATTTGATTATGGTTGGCAGCCATGGACGCAGGGGACTGAGTGAACTGCTCCTTGGCAGTGTCAGCAACTACGTGATGCACCGAGCCGAGTGCTCTGTGTTGGTCGTTCACAACCACCTGACATCCAAAGAGAAGGATGACTCCAGCCTAGCGGCTACTGAAGCCTGATTGCGCCAGCTAAGGTAACCTCTAAAAAACAGTCTCCCTAGTGGTGGGCAGTGCCCACCCAGCCCTGCCAAGGTGGTTTGAAAGGGTTGATTTTTGCGTCGTTGAAGCGCTGAAAGCTTGATTATGCGTAGGGTGTGTTCCCGGCCTTAGGTCAATATGGTGATGGTGCAAAACCTTCTGCCCTGGCCGGAACGCACCGTTTGCGTCAAGCGAGAGGCCCGGTATCGTAAGCGGTGTATTGCGGCCTAAAGGCAGAGTCTGTGAGGTTTTGCGCAGATCTGTGGGTCGCTTAGGCAGAGCCGCGCCCTTGGCGCTATGCACCCTACTCAGGTCAAAGCTCACATTGAAAGGGCTGGCAGTCGGAAAGCCAGATGGGCTGCTGGGGGGATTTCGCTCCCCCCAGACCCCTACGACCAGGGCGTCCCGTTGCCCTGGACCTCACGGAAGGGTTGGCCTGTTGGATGTGTTGTCGCGCTTCGCATTGCACAGGAAGAAGTGGTTGGCCTGTTGGGTAGGCACCCCAAACATAATCTCTTGAGCCCTAAATCTTAGGAAATGCTTCAAGTGCTTTTTTACTGTTAGCTCACCTTGAAAGGGCTGACTGAAGTGGCCCCCTCAAACTGGACAGGGGGCTAAGCTCTGAACGACTCAAACAATGATAGGAGTAGTTCATGAGTAACAAACGCAAGCAATACAGCCCAGCCTTCAAGGCAAAAGTGG
>SLIY01000372.1 GCA_007135385.1 Leptolyngbyaceae cyanobacterium CSSed165cm_216 | reverse complement strand
CTAAATAGGGCGGCAAACAAAAGAGCCTGCTCCATCCGGCGGTTCATGGCACCTACGGCCAATATTATGATCATAATCATGATCACTAGGCCAATATAAATAAGATCTTCTCCACCTTGGTCAATGAGGCTGGGATCGGACTGATCGTTCTGCGCTTGAGCAATGGTCAGAAGGGTAAGCAGCTGACTCATGATGGGTTTTTCTCAGAAGAATTATCGTCTCGCACGACCAAGACTGGGCAGCGGGCATGGTGTACCACATAGTCGCTGACGCTGCCCAGCAACACCCGCTCAACCACACCATAGCCGTGGGAGCCGACCACAATCAGGTCGCAGTTTATCTCCTTGGCGACCTGACAAATAGTGTGTTTTGGGTCTCCAAATTCTAGTCGAGTGACGGTTTGCACTCCGGACTGTTGGCAAACGTTAACCGCTTGGTCGAGGGCTGACGACGCTCGTGCGTCTTCCATATGGGCTATTTCAACTTGGTATTGCATGTCTACAATGGCTTCACTGCCAAACGCACCCGGTATGTCAGACACCATAGCAGGTGCAATGGGTTCTTCAACAACCAGTAAGGTAAAGACGGTGCCCTGGTGAGTAATTAGCCGCAGCGCTTTATGCAGGGCGATTTGTTCAGACTGAACGTTATCAATCGAAACTAAGACGTTCATAGGGTATTTCGAAGAAATAGTTTATTAGGAAACAGATTAGGGCGTATCTTCAAGCCGACGACAGACCCCCGAAGCCTGATCTACAGAGGGTGAAAAGGGGCCAGTACAAGTAAACCAGCGCACAAAGTCTACCTCGGCTAAGGTGATGACAGCAAAGGCCAACAGAATGACAGCGATAGATACCGCGATGACTTTTTTATTTGGCACGATTTGATTTGATTTGCAGCAATCCGAATTTATTTATGCCTGAAGAATGGAAATTTCACCTTCAGGGTAGGCATCCTGCTTGCCCTGAAGGCTTTTATATTTCACGCAGGTAGCTACGCCAAGGAAGCTTAATTTAGCGTTGTGCCTCCGAGAATTTGAATCTCAAAGGGGTCGCTGGAGACAAAGTCGGTACCTTCTAGCACAGCTTTCTCAGCGATGAAAGTCTCTTCGGACTGGACGATATCGCCCACTAGCACGAGATCATCGTTGCAGGTGAAGTTGAGGCGTTTGCCTTCGTAGGCTAGGGTGGCCCCTTGGCCAGCGTTGAGGCAGACGGTGCCATCGGCTAACTCGATTGCCTGGAGGGTAAAGGTGAGCGGTTCACTGCCGGTGATGTTGGCCCCCTCGAGGGTGGCAGTGGTGACGGTGATGTCGGTGCCGTTGGCGATCGCCACATCACCAATTAAGCCGAGGGTGTCACTACAGGTGTAGTTGAGGCGCTGGTCCTCGTAGGTTAGGGTGGCCCCTCGCCCGGCAAAGTTGCACTTCGTACCGTCGGGTAACACTATAGCCGTGGCCAAATCTTCGGGGGCGGTGCCAGCCTCTGGGCTAGGCTGCTGTGGTGGGGCGACACAGCCTGCTGCTAGTATAAAAGAGGCGATCGCAAGATATTTGGCTTTCATCATCTTTTTCTTAGTTAGAGTAATTTGATTCGCTGAGAGCTAGGCCCCAACCTCAGCGAATCAATTATAGTTTCGCCTACTCTGGATAGTGGCCCAGAAATAAACAAAACTAGTATACAGGTATGCCAACTGGAAGGTTGACCGATCGCTGTAGAGCCGCCAGGGCACGGTTGTAGTCAAGAATGCTGCGGACCAGGTTGGTTTCGGCGTCTGTGAGGTTAGTTTGGGCGGTCGTCACCTCAAGCTGGGTGACGACGCCAGCATTAAAACCCAGGCGCGACTGCCGCAATACTTCTTCGGCCTCGGAAACATTGACCGCGGCAGTTTCAATGTTGGTGGCGGTGGCCTGTAAATCGTTGTAAATTTCCTCTACCTGGAGCCAGATTTCGCTTTCAACTTCCGCGAGTTGGCTAGTCAAAATCTCTTGATTCAGTTGGGTGCGAGCGACTCTGGAGCGGGTCGCGCCACCGTCATACAATTCCCAGAGTAGGGTACCGCCCACCGCATAGCCATCGACAAAGCCTGGATTAAAGGGGGCGTTGAGCACATTCACTACCGAATAGCTGGCAAATAAGCTGAGCTGTGGGAGAGTGCCCGCTCGCACCAGCTGTTCCTGGCGTTGGTTAACCTCCTGCTGAAGCCGTAGCTCATCCAGTTCCTGGCGATTTCGCAGGGCCGCATCGATGCTTTCGGCTAGGGGCAGATCCCAGGTACCGGCAATCTCCACCGGATCCGCAGCGGTCACATCCATCGTCAGAGGTAGACCTAACCGCTGCACTAGCCGCCGCCGCGAGTTGGTTTGGAAGGTCAGCGCGACCTCTAGCCCCTGCCGAATATTAGCCACCAACACCTGAATCCGCCGCACATCGAGCTGGGTACCCACACCCGCGGACTGGAGGGCTTGGGCATCGGCCAGCACCGCCAGGGCATTGGCTAGGGCCGACTCGGTAATGCGCACCAGGGCATCGGCCTCCTGAAGGTTGTAGTATTCAGTGGTGACCAGCAGGCGCAGGTCCTCACGTTGGCGCTCCACCTCCAGTTTGCCCGCCTGCACCTCTAATTCTGCGGACTGAACAACCGCCGTTCTGGCTCCCCAAATGTCGGGATCGTAGACCACCGCCGCCGTCGCCGAAAAGGGTAGGTTGGCGGAACGACCAATACTGGTTAACCCAGCCCTATTGATAATGTCGGTTAGGGCGCGATCGGCAAAGCTGTTGAGCAGATTAATTTCGCGCTCTGCCAGGGGGCGAAACTGGGGTGGCACCAGGTCTTCTACCCGCTGGTCAATGGTGTTTCTCAGATCCCCCAGGGCATTACCCAGCTGGCGCTCAAGAAACTCGCCCACGGGTAGCCGTTCGTAGGTGAGGTTGGCCCCCAGTACCACCCGGGGCAACAGGGTGGATTCGGCCTCCTGCTGAATAGTTTTGAGCACCTCTACCTGGAGGCGGGCAATCTGGAGCAGACGATTGTTTTGTTCCGCCAGATCCACAGCCTGTTCTAGGGTAAGGGGCTGAGTCGATCGACCCTCAATCGCCTCGGGAGAGACTGGGGTATCACGTTCCCCTGGACTCAGCGGTAAGATCTCAGATTCCACCTGCGACAGTGGCAGAGGCGACTGCGCATAACTGGGCAGGCCTGAGAGGATTGTGAGAAGGGAGACACCCGTCGCAATCTGGCAAGATAGGTTCATACTGAAACTGAAATGGTAGCGGAGGAACGTAATGGCCCTAGGCGATCTTTCCACCTCGATTAACTTCAGGCCACCCTAGGTTATTAACGTATGGCTAATGTTGCATCTAGAGCGCCATAAGTTTAACTTGAAT
>SLIY01000221.1 GCA_007135385.1 Leptolyngbyaceae cyanobacterium CSSed165cm_216 | reverse complement strand
TTCTTTGCTGGCCCAGTTTAGCTGATTGGTCGGCATCAGGGTTTGGGAGTCGGAGTATTGGGTCACACTATGGTCGGCAGAAGTCATAAAAATGCTAGTTTTTGAAGGGTTGATATAGCGGCTACAACGATGGTCAGAGCGGATAGCTGATCATTGAATTTTGCCTAGTCAGTGTCTCCGCGTCTTGTGACATTCCCAGAATCATCCTGGCAACGTACTTGTGAGAGACTGGTGGGTTGTGAGTTCCAGCGGCGTACTCTGCAACCGCTGACTCATCCGCAACTGCTGATACAGGGGACGCCAGTGCCAGAGCACGTTGGCCAAAGCTTCCCAGAGGGTAAGCCAGCCAAACACGGTCACGCCCTGACTCAGCAACAACAAACCAATACCGACGTCGGTAGTGGCCTGACGAGCATCTAAAAAAACCGACAACCCTAGCGACCCGGCCCCCAACAGCCCTAGTAAAACGGCATCGCCGATCAGTTTTTGTAAATCTTGACGGCGCACCTCTTCTAGATAGGAAAAGTATCGCTGAATCGCCGTTTGCATGATGTTAGCAGAATCCCGAGAGATCAGCTGATCGTCAAAGTCGGTCATTAAGTTGATGTTCAGCAACAGAGATTCGTCGCCCAATTCGGATAAACGGGCAAACAGATAATCAATAAAATCTTTGTTGAGATTGAGTACTGGCGTGTTTTGGTCATCGGTTTCGTCGCCAAAGTTTTGGGGGAATCCCTCAAAGGGCATGAGTAGCGCTGTCGGTGAGCTGAGCTGTAGGCGCACGACGACATGACCATCGGGCGATCGCGTGTAGCTGTTGGCGAGCTGCTTTTCTTTCACCGTTCGACGGCGGGGCGGAAATAATCGAAAAACTCGTTTCACAGGGGTATCAACAGAGGAGGTGAATGTATAGCTTTGTTGAGTACCGTGGCAGAAGCAGGCACTGGAGGACGAGGTCATGATAACAAAATCAACACCTGGCAGGATCGCCAGACCACAGCCGGGGCGAAGTGGGCCACGGCACTTGTTGATTTGACATAGGCTTCGCCGGGTAATAAAGTCCCTGCTCTGACCTCCTATGAGGTGATTACGAGCTTAGTGATTTTCTAACTGTCCTTGATAGCCCGTCACCAGGCGGCTGCCGTCTTTGAAAATGTGGACTTCCATCTGGTCGCTGGCCCAGTTGATCCGATCGCCCATAGCCGGATTAAACACCCGCACTCGCTGGTTGCGGGATGAAACCGGTGAGGTGGGGTCATGGAGCGCCAGGGATTCCACATAGGGACCATCCACCAAAATATCTAACTGGTCTAGCAGGGCTTGGGCACCGGGGGGAGCGGTTGGCCCTTGGAGTTCCCCCAGGGTAAAGCCAGAGAATGACATCACATTCAGCCCCGCTGCCTTGACCCGCTGGGCCACCATCGCCAGGGCCGGTGCCTGCCAGAACGGTTCCCCGCCGGAAAAGGTCACCCCTTCGTTCTCCGGATCGGCCAGAATTCGCTCTACCAGCTCATCCACGGACACGATCTGGTTAGACGCGAAGGACCAGGAGGCGGGGTTAAAGCAGCCGGGGCATTCCCGCAGACAGCCCTGGACCCAGAGCACAGCACGACTGCCAGGGCCGTTAACCTGGGAGCGGTTGACGTAGCCCATGATGTTGAGGTGGTTGGGGGGGATAGACATGGTGGGGTGGTGGGGTGGTGGGGAAATGGGAAGGTGGAGGAGGCGGAGCCCTGAGCGGAGTCGTTGGCGGAGCCTCCCCGGCGGGGAAAGGGTGAGGGAGATGGGGCAGTAGTGGGAGATGGGCTGCTGTGCGTCTATCTCCCACTACTGCCGACCAATTCTGCCATGACCTCGGCGACGGGCATAATTCGCTGGGCTTGGCCGACGCTGTTGCCAGCAAACACTAGGCCATTGTCCACATCGCCCCGGCAGGCGCGATCGAGGGCGCGGAGGATGCAGTAGGTTTCGCGGCTGTCTCGGAATTTGCAGACCTGGAGGCAATTAGCGAAACATTGGTCTTTGGCACCGGGGGCCTCGCCAGCATTGACCCGGTCCACAAAGGGGTTGCGCAGGGCGCGGCCCGGTAGGCCGACCGGACTGGGGACCAGCACCACATCCTCGGGCTGGGCCTGGAGATGGAATTCTTTGTAGCGGCGGTCGGCATCGCATTCGTCGGTGGGGATGAAGCGGGTACCAATTTGCACCCCACTGGCTCCGAGGTCTAGGGCTTGAAGCAGGGTCGCGCGATCGCAGATTCCCCCGGCGGCAATCACCGGAATTGGGGTCTCGAAGCTCTCTGCGAGATCGCTCACCAGCTCTGGAATCACCGCCGCTGAACCGATGGCTGGGTTATCCAGGTCCTCGGCTTTGGCTCCCAGGTGCCCCCCAGCTGTCTGGGGATTTTCGACCACCAAGGCATCGGGCAGCCGACCAAAGCTACGCCGCCACTTTTTGCAAATTACCTGGGCCGCCCGCACACTGGAGATAATTGGCACCAAAGCCACCTCGGGCCGGTGGGCGGTCAGTTCTGGCAAGGTCAGCGGCAGTCCAGCCCCCGAGAAAATCAGGTTAACCCCATGGTTAATGGCGGTGGTGACTAGGGTCTCATAGTCCCGGGCCGCTACCATAATGTTGACGCCGATGATGCCCTCTGGGCTGAGGGTACGGGCTTTTTGCAGTTCGTCAATCAGAGCTAGACGGTTGGCCGCAAAGAATTGATCCTGACGCTTTTTGGGGCTTTTTTCCTCGATGTCGAAATGGGGCGAATTCATGCCCAAACCGACCGCCGAGACCACACCGATGCCGCCAGCGTTGGCTACCGCCGCCGCCAGGTTGGCTCCGGAAACGCGGATGCCCATGCCGCCTTGGATAACGGGATAGGGGACGGTGTGTTGGCCGATGGTCAGGGTGGGGAGGGGTTGCATGGGGTTATTGGGTATTGGGAAGTGGGAAGTGGGGAAGTGGGGAGGTAGGGAAATGGGGGATGGGGGCCTGCCCTGTTCGCGTTCGCGAAGCGTTCCGAGGAAAAGCGTTCCGAGGAAAAGCGGCTCCGGAGGAGTAACGGAGTCGTTGGCGGAGCCTCCCCGGCGGGGAAAGGGTGGGGGGATGGGGCTTCGACTGCGCTCAGCCCAACGGGGTTAACTCAAAATTTTGCCCTTTGCCTCAGGTTGTTGCGGCTACTGGTATCGGCACATTGTCGTGGAGGTGGCGGATTTGGCTGGCGAGGGTGGCCATGGGGGTTTGTTTGGGGCAGTGGGCGATGTTGGGACCCTCGATACCGGTGGGGCCAGGGGGGTCGGTGGTGAGCACCACTAGCTTCAGGGGCTGGCAGGGGTTTTGTTGTTGGATTCGTTGCCAGAAGTCGGCGATGGCCATGTCGGGTAGGTGA
>SLIY01000096.1 GCA_007135385.1 Leptolyngbyaceae cyanobacterium CSSed165cm_216 | reverse complement strand
TAATCCATTGAGTTGACAAAGTGGGACAAGCCGGATGCACTTGTCATAATAAGTTCTTCCCCAAAAGATTATGTGTCTACCGTTACCTGACGTTGACTCGGCTATGCCACTGCCCTAGAGCCCGGTGTATTACCCATTGCAGCCAGCAATTTTAATGCCCGCCCCATGAGTTATCTCACCCAGGTGGGAGAGCGTACCGACTATGAGCCCGAACTGGCCCGGGTCGTCTGCCAGCATCTGGGCTTAATTCCCCTGTGGCATAACTTGCCCATGATGGCCGATCTGGCGGGTAAACGGGTCGGTGATCTGGCCGATAGCACCAACATCACCTGGGTGAACACATTTCCCGATGCCATAGCGATCCCTTTCCCCAGCAGCGATCAGATGCTGCCCGAAATGCTGGCCGCCCTACGGGCGGGGGACATTGATGCACTGATTGATGACGAGCTGGTGCTGGTGGTCGCCGCCCAGGAGGATGACAGGTTAGAAATTGGATTCACCTTGCCAACACAGGTGCCGTTTGCGATCGCCACCCCAAAATATAACCCGGCCTTACAAGCCAAACTCAATGCCGCCCTGGCCACAACCCTAGCCGACGGTACGCTGGCCGCCCTCTGGGCCACGTGGATTCCTTGGAAACCGTTTCCACAGCTGGGTATTTGATCGCTCGACGTCGACAGAACCTTGCTATCCCTAGGGCTAGCTGGCAGAAATGCACTTACCTTCGCTGAAGGTGTCAGGTTCTAGGGGTCAGGTATCAGGAAAGGTTAGCCGACTTATGTCGCAGAGTACTCGTTATTTGTGACCCACCGTGATAGGGCGCGAGTGCGCACTCACGGGTCACGATGCAGGACAAAGAAAAAAGGCTGGGGCAGGTCTTTAAAGTCCATGGCACCGAAGACCGTATGGTCATCGATTTTTCTAAAGCTGTCGTTGATCGGCAGCCTGTCATAGATCATGGTGGCGCTGACCTGATGGCGATAGTCCATCATCCGCAGGCGGGCCTGACTGGTGTCTGTCTGCGATAGGGATGTCAGCAGGCGCAGTAGGGGCCGCACCGCCTTGTGTTTAGCAAAAGGTAGCTTCAGCCCCAGACGCATGGCGATTAGGTTGGGGGCAACTTTAAACAGGTGGCCCTGTTCATTTAGAAACAGCAACGGATGCACTGTTTCAGGGTCCACAAACTCTTTGCCATACCAGTTTGTGGCCGCCAACAACCCATCCATGGGATGACTCGTGGCGATTTCCGCCCCTCGCCAACGGCCGATCATAAAATCCAAACTGACCGATTCTAAGGCGTCAAAGCACTGGAGAGCCACCTCAGAGGTGGCCTGTCCGCTGTGCAGCATCGACGTTAGAGCATCTTTGGTTTGCATGATTGCCTCATCCTTTGAGCCGGATTACTCGTAGATGTTGGCGGCTTTCAGCATGTGGTAGGTAATCAACAACTGCGTTAAGGCCAGGGGAAAGCTGCGTAAGGTTTCTCCTGTGGTACCGATCAAGGTACCGATGTCGGTATTACCCTCAATGCTACAGAACTTCCCAAGGTAGGGAATTTCGCTACACATGGTGCGCTCCAGTTCTTGCACAGGCCTTTCAGTGGCATGGCCATCAATTTCCAGCACATCTACGGGTTTGCTCATGTCGCGATCGAGCCCCATGCGCACCGCGTCGCCCAAGCTACCCCCTTCTTTGGTCTCTAATAGGTGGGAAAAGTCGGGGTGAGGAATGGTAGGTCGTAGCACCAGTCGCACGTTCAGCAGGAGTTCATCAGCTTGGCTTTCGCCCTCGGGTGGATAAAAGCTGACCACCACATCCGCCCACTGCCGCTGGGGACGAATGTAGGATTCTGAGTCAAATTCCCGCTCTTTGATTTGCTTAATCACTTCCTCAGGGGAATACCCCCGCTTGCGAGTGTCTCGCTTGATCTTCCAGGTGGCCCGCAGGTCTTCAGGGGGGGCCAGGTAAACCTTGACATCGTAGGCGTCACGGCAGGCACGGGTGGAATAACCTAACAATCCTTCCACAATCACGAAGCGCTTCGGCTGGATATATTCGGGCGGATCAAATTCCCCAGAGGTATGGTTATAAATAGGCTTGAGGATGGGTTGTCCAGTGCGCAGCAGGGTGAGGTGCTGCTGAATAATATCGATGTAGTTGCAGTCGGGATGGAGGGCCGAAATACCCATTTCTTTCCGCTGCTTGCGATCGTAGCGGTGATAGTCGTCGGTGCAGATCGTGGTGACTTGATCTTCACCCAAAATTTGGGCAATACCTTTGGTCAGGGTGGTTTTCCCTGCGGCGCTGTCTCCGACGATACCTAGAATAACCGGACGACTAACCATAGCAATCTCCAGGGGAAATAAAGAGCGAATTATTCCATTGTAAGAACCAATGGATCAGGGACCAAATATTTATTCAGTCCAGGGCAAGGTTGGCGACGAGTCCTGTATGAGCAGCCTGTCCTCTAACCCTTGCAACATAACCCTTGCAACATAGGTCGTCGACCAACCATTCCTGATACCTGTCTCCTAGAACCTGACACCCCTTCTGCCAGCCGATACTAGATGCCCAATCGCCCTTTAAGCACCTCATAAAGGACACGGGATAGTTCACGCCGTTGCAAATTTTGGCGATCGCGGGGAGTGCGAGCAAAAGCTTGATCATAGACCTCAGGCATCGCTTTTTTGACCACAAAGGACAGCTGTTCGCGGGTAATGGGAACATCGGGAGCAAAGCGATGCCCGCCGACACCAGCAATCATGCCGTGGGCATAGAGGGTTTCAATCGCCTCATAGGCCCAGTGCTGACCGGGCTGGACATCAGTGAACGTGGGCTGGGGGGGCACGGTCCTGGGCAAGTTCAATACCTTCACCAAAGCCGTTGCCACCACCGCCCGAGACACCGGCCCATGGGGCCGAAAATGTAGCGTTCTCAGGTTTTCGCTGCGAATCAGCCCTGCGGCAGCCATTACCTGGATGGGCTCGAAATCGGAATCGTTATGGCTAATGTCGTCAAACCAAAAAATGGGGATGCCGTTGCGGGCCATGAACCCCTGAATTTTGCGAATGTGCTGCTCTTCGGTGGCCAGTACCCGAGGCGCTAGGCCAGTCCACACCGCAAAGACGGCCAGATAACCGCTGGCTTCCCCAATCGCCCATTCCATCGGATGCATCCGATAGGCGGCATTGGTGATGTGGGTGGTGCCCAGGCTTTTGGCTGATAACACTAGACCGTCAGTGTTCACTGGCACCAGGGAGCCTAGGGGCAGGCTAAAGGGGAGGGCCACCACATCTTTGCCTTTGGGAGTAACGTGGCCCTTGGCATCGTTACCGTGCAGATCCAGGTAATGGTACTGGCCGATGCCCACAGCGTCTTCAAAGCAGCGAGCTCGCGCCTGGT
>SLIY01000396.1 GCA_007135385.1 Leptolyngbyaceae cyanobacterium CSSed165cm_216 | reverse complement strand
TTCCAGATCGGGGCATTGTGCTTGAGCGTGTCGATCGCATATTGACAGGCCGCAAACGCCTCCCCGCGATGGGGGCAGCCCACCGCCACCAGCACGCTAATTTCCCCCACCGTGAGTTGGCCGGTGCGGTGGTGAATCACCACCCGGGTGACCTGGGGCCAGGTAACCCGAATCTGAGCGGCAATCTGTTTGAAGACCTCCAGGGCCATCGGTTCGTAGGCCTGGTACTCCAGCGATACCACTGGCTTACCGTCGGTATTGTCCCGCACCATGCCGCTCATCACCACCACGGCCCCATTGGCCGGGGCATCCGCCAGGGCATAGGCCTCATCCAAGGATAGGGGGGCAAAGGTAATGCGAAAGCTGTCGGTGGTTTGAGTCGCTGTCAGGACCATAAGACTCCCTTGCAGAATGAACAAGAAACCGTGTGGTGTCGTCTAAATTGCATCAGATTCAAACGTCCTTGTTTATCTTAATGGTTGGTAACAGACAGCCAAATAGTTCGGGGTGACTAGGACAGAAAAGTGGAAGGATGAAAAGGAATTTCTGATCACATGCAAGGGCTCCTGCCTGATCAAATAGGTGAGTTATTTCGGCCATTGAGTACTAGCGAGTACTCGATAGAGTAACCAGGACAAACCTTGGAGGGACGTATGATTGACCTATCAGCCTGTCAGGTCACAGCGGCAGGGCGCTGGGGTGGTTTGTCCTGGCGTCTTTACAACGTGCTAGTGCAGCCGCAACTGATACTGCCTTTGTTAGCGGCGTTAATTGCCGCCCCCCGGGCATTTTCTGGCTGGCGTTTCCACCGCCAGACCAGTCTGGTTGGGGTGGGGCTGCTGCTAGCCTACCTGATGATGATGACGCCCTTGGCCGCTCGCCTAGGAGACCGGGGCTTGGCGGTGCTGATCGCAACTGATGATGGACAGCCCGCAGATGCCATCGTGGTGCTGGGGCGGGGGCACGAGTTTCGACCCAGCCGAGTGCAGGTGGCCGCCGATCTATGGCAGCAACAACGGGCACCGCTAATCTTTGCCAGTGGCCGGGGGGACGCCCTAGAAATTAGTCAAATGCTAGAGGCCGCTGGTGTGCCCCCAGCAGCCATTGAAGGCGAACCCTGTTCTGCTACCACTAATGAAAATGCTGAGTTTACGGCCGCCCTGCTGGAACCTCAGGGGGTCAAACGGCTGATTTTGGTAACCGACTCACCCCACATGGCCCGATCAGTGTGGACTTTCCGCAGCCTGGGATTTGATGTGGTTCCCCATGTCAGCCCCATGCCCCAGGAATTGGATCGGCATCGCCAGCGCTTTTTAGTCTTTCGGGAATGGGGGGGGCTGATTAGCTACGGCCTGATGGGGCGCTATTTTGCCCGGCAGGTGCCTGAACCCAGCTTTAGCACTTCCCTAACTCCCCTAATCTCCAGGCAACTGATCCGCATAGGCTTTCCCTAGGTCACCTTCACCTCCCCCATCCACCCATCACCCCTACTCTACGGGAAGCCGCTTGAGTCTACACCCATCCCTCACTCGTGGGTTACGGCGGCATGTAAGAGACCTGGCGATCGTCCTGACCCCGCCCGCCTAACCCACACTACGAATCCAAAATATCCCTCGGGAAGGGCAAAGCCCTACAAAATTCAAAACTCAAAACTCAAAACTTCTCCACCTCCCCCATTCCCCGCCAGGGCGGACACCCATGTACGCCCCTACACCTCCCCCCTACAACCCAGCACCAACATTAGCCGTCTCAAGCTTGTCACCCACCTGGCCAAAGCCCATCAGATACAACAGGGCCATACGCACCGCGACGCCGCTGGTTACCTGTTCGCTAATTAAACTGAAGCGGGGGTCATCCATCAGGTCAGAGCTAATTTCCACCCCCCGATTCACTGGCCCAGGGTGCAGCACTTTGACCGTGGGCTGACAGGGGGCAAGGCGATCGCGGGTAATCCCAAACCCCTGGTGATATTCCCGCAGGCTGGGCAGCAGATGTTGGGTCATACGCTCCTTTTGTAACCGCAGGGTCATGACAAAATCGGCTCCCTCGAGGGCCGGGGCCAGCGTATTGTGCTGGGTAATGGAGCGGCGGATTCCCAACGGACACTGGTCCACAAACGCTTGCCCAAAACCAGGAGGCAACAGGGTGGGCGGTGCCGCCAGATGCACTTCGGCCCCGCAGGCGGTCAGGCTCCACAGGTTAGAGCGAGCAACCCGAGAATGGAGAATATCCCCCACAATGGCAACTTTCTTACCGGCCAACAAGCTACTACTGGGGTTATCCGGATTTAGGGTCAACCCCAGTGTGAATAGATCTAAGAGCGCCTGGGAAGGATGGGCATGGAGACCATCTCCACCGTTCAACACCCCCACCCCGGTCTTGAGGCGATCCATTTCCACTGCGATCGCCATCGGTACCCCCGCCTCCTGGTGGCGAATCACCATCAGATTGGTGCCCATCGCCAGATAGGTTTTGGCGGTATCCAGAATCGTTTCCCCTTTGCTGAGGGACGACGTACCTGGGGCAAAATTAATCACATCTGCCGAGAGGCGCTTGGCCGCCAGTTCAAAGCTGCTGCGGGTGCGGGTGGAGGGTTCAAAAAACATGTTGGTTACGACCACCCCCTGTAGGGCCGGTACCTTACGGGTACGCCGGGACAGCACCTCCCGAAAGCTCACGGCCGTCTGCATCACCGTTTCTAGCTCTGCCGCCGTAAAATCGGCCAAAGACAACACATGTCGTCGATTCCAGGGAGTATCTACCATGGTCCGTTGCCTTAACCCTGTTCAAGTCCGTCATCACCATACCTGGAACTGGGGCCGGGAGGGGATGGGGGCGTTGTTGCTGGGGCTGATGTTGGCCGGGTGTGGTGTTGGCTGGGAGGGTGAGACCAGTGGGGAAGCGACTGGGGAAGTGATGTTTCGGTCGATGCCCAATCCCGCCGATGACTTGCAGCAGGCGGCTCAAGTCACCCACAGCCAGGGGCGACAATGGACGGTACCCGAGAACGCCACCACTGTGATGGTCTATCGCCTGACGTCAGACTGTGAAGGATACCAGCCGGAGCCGGTGCAGGTGGCCGAGGCCGGGGCCCTAGACCAAACGGTGGCCCTGATTTTGGCCGAGCAGCCGTTTCCAGAATTTACCCTCTCAGGCTATCGGGTGACGGTGGACCCAGACACCAAAATCGTCACCATTGACCTGCGGGTGGCCCGCACGTCACGACGGGTGCTCAATTCCCTGTCGTTATGTGAGCAAAAGGCGATGCTAGGTAGCCTCAAAGAAACCCTAGTCAACCATCCAGACTGGGAGATTGAGGCGGTGGACTTCACCAATCGTGGCCATCGGCTGATCTTGTAGGGAAATCATCGCTTGGATACTGATTTTGAGGCGGTGATGTACCAACGCCAGGGCAGATCGGCCCCCTGGGTGAGGCCAATGCGGGTGGTCTGGGTGATCGCCCCAGGGCTGAAGCGGTCTTGCCCGGCGGGGCAGCGGTGCTCTAGCCAAAGACCACTTTGGGGAGCCAGGGGGGCTGCGGTGAGGCTGCGATCAATGTCCAATAGCTGACACAGCTTACCGGGACCAGCCCCCCAGCGGTCTGACCTTTCGCGGCGATAGCCCTGGAGCCAGGGGGGAATTGTGTCTAGCTCGATGGCCCGCACCAGCACGGCACTGGGAACGCGATCGCCATCGGTGACCACATTAAAGCAGTGGTACATACCATAGATTAAATATACATAGCTGTACCCTGCAGGGCCAAACATCACCCGGTTGCGGGGGGTTTCCCGACGGTAGGCATGGCAGGCCGGGTCTCCAGCGGTGTAGGCTTCGGTTTCGACGATAATGCCTGTCAGCTGACGGCCATCGGGCCAGCGACGCATGAGCCGACACCCCAACAGGTCGGGGGCCACCTGCCGCGAACAGCGACTGAGCCAGGTTGGTTCAATCAGCCTAGGCGGGCTGCTGGGGGAAGGGAGCGCGCGATCGCCCATGGTTTCGACAATGGCACAACAACATCATTAGACATAGCCCAAGATTAGCTATCTGGTATTCCCACTAGCGGGTCCCCTTGCTAGGATAAGTTGGGCCAATGCCCCTGAAACCGTAAACTGAGTCAAGGACATTGCCCTGGCTGGTCAATCTCCGAGTATTCAAGTTGGGTATCAGCTCTGGCCGTAGTCTGTACGGCTGGGCTATCTAAGCCAAATCCAAACCCAGACCTGGAGTTCTGCCTGTGGGAAAATTCCAGATCCAGAGCTGGACTTGGCATAGAGCAAACCTTTATCTACATTTAACATTTATGGACATCAAACTTGTTTTAGCCATCCTGACCGGGGTATTTGTGGTAGCCACCCTGTTTTTTGGCACCAAAAACGGCTTTTACGATACCGACGACTATCACGGCAATGGTTCAGCTCACTAGGCCAGTCTGATCCCAACGGCTCGATATCCCCACTCGGCAATCGGTGATTCCAGGGTGGTCTAGTAGGATAAGTACAATGGTGCGAGTACGGGGGGGATAACGACATCGTGAGCGAGGTGGCCTGCTTTCCCTATGCTGTGGGCCATGGTCAAGAAGGCATATGCCTAGAGGTTCAACTGGGACCTAGGCGGGTGCTCTTAGACTGTGGGCTAGCGGATCTTGCCGCCTTGACTGCGGCTGACATCGGGGCCGTTGATTTCTTATTTTGCAGCCATGCCCACAGCGATCATGCCCGTGGCGTCTTGGCCTTCAACCAGAGGTTTCCCCATGTGCCGATCTACAGCAGCGAGGTGACGGCCCAACTATTGCCTCTGAATTGGCTGAACCAGAAGGATACGGTGCCCCCTCATCTGGGCCAGGCCTTGCCATGGCATACCCCTATTAGTTTGGCGGATGATTTAACCATTCAACTGTGGCCAGCCGGTCATTTACCGGGGGCCGCCTGTGCTTTACTCACCTACACCACCCCCCAGCGGGCTTACACCCTGTTTTATGCAGGGGATTTTTTTATTTCTAATTCCCGCCTGGTGGATGGCCTACCCCTAGAAGATCTGAGGGGGCTCAAGCCTGATGTGCTGATTGTTGAGGGCAGTGACGGTACAGCCCAACACCCCCATCGGCGTCAGCAAGAAAACCAGTTGGCCGCTACGATTAACCACCTGTTGCAAGAGCGGCGTTCAGTGCTATTGCCCACCCCCACCCTGGGCATCGGCCAAGAACTGGTGATGTTGTTGCGCAGCCACCATCAATTCACGGGCAAGGATGTCACTGTTTGGGTTGATCCGACAGTGGCTGCTGGCTGTGACCTGTATCTGGAGTTGATGCCCTATTTCCCCAGCAGCGTGCAAAATTTTGCCCGCCATCAGCCACTGTTTTGGGATGAGCGGATTTTGCCCCGCATTCGCCGCCTGAGACCAGGGGATCACCCCTGTGCTGACACCCCTTGTATTGTGATTGGTCACCGGGATGCTGACCTCAGTACCTACTGTCGCTCATCCCCCTATCCATGGACAGTGTTGTTACCAGAAGACTTTGCGGCTGATGTGGCCAATACAGTGCTGGTGGCTACGGACTTCGAGGCCGAGCGCACCCTGGACTGGCTGCAAACCCTAGGGCCGGAAATGGAGTCAGGCCAGGTGCAGCTGGATACCTATCAGTTGACCACCCACTGCGATCGCGCCGGCACCACCCAACTGATTCACAACCTGCGTCCCCAGCACATCGCCTTTGTCCACGGTAAACCGTCTCACCTGGCTGATCTAGCCGGTCTAGAGGAGCTACAAACTCGCTATCAACTGCACCTCCCCTCGGCGGGCAAACGGGTAGAATTTCCGATCGGCGATCGCTTCATTCAGCCCGCTGCCCCAGAACCCGTCTTCGAGGGGGACATCACCGAAACCGATGAGACCCTGCAGGTGCAACTTCCCCCCGCGATCGCCGACGATCCTCGCTGGCGACGCTTTGCCGACACGGGCATGGTCCAGGCCCGGTGGCAAGGAGACGAACTGGTGATCAAAGGCATCAGTCAGCGGGAGTTACTGCGGGCTGTCGGCAACGATGACGACCTCACCCGGCCCGACAGTTGTCGTCGCTGTCGTCATCTGCGGCAGGGCTATTGCCGCAATCCCGCCTCGCCCCTGTGCGGATTTCAGGTCAGCCCTGAAGGGTATTGCTCCGCCTTTGAGGCCAAGCCATCGGCTCCTCGGTTAGATTCCTCAGACGAGGAGGAGTCGGCCTAGGGGAGTGGGGAGGTGGGGGTGGGGGAGTGTTTTGAGTTTTGTAGGGCTTGGCCCTTCCGGACGGTTATTGAAGCCGTAGCGTGGGTTAGGCGGACAGGGATAATGGGGCATCGCTAGGCCACTTGAGTTACCGCCGTAACCCACGGCTGGGGGGCGTGTATACATGGCGTCGGTTCCCACAGGGTAGGGGGGGGAGATGTAGGGGCAGACCGATGTGTCCGCCCTGGCGGGGAATTGGGATGAGGTGGATGGGAGGTGAGTGATGGGGCAGACCTGGGGGTCTACCCTGGCGGGGAACGGGTCACTAGCCAAAGAAAATCCTGAATTTTCATGGGTATTTGTTGCCAAGTTCCCAGAAATCAGTACCATTGGGTCTGAGCTTATGCTGAAGGGGATAGTTCCAATGCCTGACATGACCCTTGATTTGCCCTCTCAACCTGAGGACGGTGTGACTGCCCCGAGTCCACTGGTGCAACAGGCCGTTAGCAGTCTGATGCTCAGCCTTGATGACGAGCTGCTGCGCTATCGCCAGAGCCGATCTGGGCAAGCTCCTAAGGGGCTAGGCTCAACCATCAAGTTTCGCCAGGCTGCTCGCAAGCCGATTAAGCTGATGGCAGTGAATCAGGCGGCGGCAGCCACCGCTCCTAAGACGGGAGCTTCAACCTTGGCCGTTGCCCCACCGCCGCCCGTCAGTCCTCAGATGCAAGCCATCTTAGGCCATCAGGCCCAGCCCACCACCCAGGCCTACATCCCTAAAACCACGGTTCATCGCACCCAACTCAGCCACGGCGGCACCCTCACCACCTACCGGGCCATGCCTGAGGACTACTTAGAAAGTAGCGAGGCCCTACTCGGCAGCTTGCCCCAGGATGAAGCGAACGAGTTGGATGAGGGTTCCTCGTTAACCCGCCAGTTAATCAGCCCCTTGGGTATTGGGGCACTGTTGCTCCTGCTGGTGGGCAGTGCCAGTTTTGGGTATCTGGTCACGTCGCCCCAAGCGGTCAGCCACTTAACTGAAAATCCCCTGGTGCAGCGGTTGACCGGTAACTCAGACACCGGTGATGGCGAGGCCGCCTCTGACATGGCGATCGCCGATGACTCCCCCACCCCTGGCCTACGAGGTATCGGGCCAGATTTATCAGAGCAAGAGTTCATGGCCCTCAGCCTAGATCGCATCAGTGCTTTACCTGGCCGTCAGACCTCCCCTAGCCCCGCCACAAGGGAAGTCGAACTAGACGATATGGATACGGATACCCCTGAGGCTGCCCCCAACACCGCAAACGTGGCCGCCAACCCCGATCGACAGGCCCCCTCCAGTCAGAGCACAACGTCGGTTCAGGCCGAGATTGTCCGCCCCCCCGCCCAAGCCAATCTACAGACTGGGGCCGCCGCCCCTCGGGCCTCGGCAACACCAACCCCCAGCCGCCAGCAACCAGCGGCCACCACTCCCCCGGCGAGGGTCCAGGCAGCTCCCCCGGCGGCCAGTGCGCCGCCGCCCCAGCCGTTGGCGGCTAATCCCGCCCCATCAGCCCCTAGACCCACCACGCCACCGGCTCCCCTCTCCCAGGCCCCAGCTGCCTCACCTCCAGCCCCTATCACCCAGGCCCCAGCCGCCCCATCCACCCCATCCACCCGCTACTACGTGGTGACCGATTATGCCGGCAACCAATCCTTAGAATCAGCGCGTACAGTAGTTGGTGATGCCTATGTGCGCAATTTTCCCCAAGGCACCCGCATCCAGCTCGGGGCCTTTTCCCAAGAGTCATCGGCCCGTAACCTGGTGCAGCAACTGCAGAACCAAGGCATTTCAGCCCAGGTCTACACTCCCTAGGCTAGGAAGGTGGAAGGATAAAGGCAGAAGGCAGAAGAATGTAGGACGTTGCCCGTGGATAGCCAAGGAATTCCTGATCGTACCAGGACACCTAGCACCTGGCACCCTTCGTCAAGGTGGTTGTCTGTTGGCCAGCTAGCACTAGGCCCTGGGCCAGGCGGATGACATGACGACCCTGCTATGCTGAAACAGGGTAATCCAGGCTGAGAAAATGGCTATCTTGGGAGAGGATTTATGGGCCTGTTAGACCGTACATGGCGAGCGTTGCGAGCCAACTTAACCGGGCTGGTGAATGACGCCGAAGATCCCGAAAAGGTGCTAGAGCAAGCTCTGGCTGACATGCAAACTAACTTAATTCAACTCCGCCAGGCGGTGGCCCAGGCCATTGCCACCCAAAAACGGACGGAACGCCAAAGCGCCCAGGCTAAAGCTACCGCAAAGGAGTGGTACAACCGGGCTGAACTGGCCCTGCAAGAAGGGTCCGAAGACTTAGCTCGTCAGGCTCTGGCTCGCCGTCAAGGCTATCTAGAGTCTGCCCAGGCAATGGATGCTCAAATTGGCCAGCAGCAGCAGGTGGTGACCAAGCTGAAGGACAATATGCGGCGGCTAGAGGTCAAAATCGCCGAAGCCAAGACTAAGAAAGATCTGTATATTGCTAGAGCCCGTTCTGCCGAAGCCTCCCAACGCATTCAGGACATGATTGGCCAAACCGGCACCAATAGCTCGATGATGGCCTTTGAGCGCATGGAAGAGCGGGTGATGGACTTAGAGGCCAAGGCGGAGGCGCTAGAGGAACTGAGTGGTGACCCGTTAGAGCGGCAATTTGCAGCCTTGGAAAGCAACCACAGCCCGGTGGATAACGAGTTAGCAGCGATGAAGGCTCGGCTATTGGCCGGGGGCGAAGACTGATCGGTCTGTACTTATAGCGGATTTAACTCGGGTGAAGTACATCGTGGGGATCCCCCCTGCCCTCATTAATAGGGGGGTGCAAGCGCATAACTTAGACAGCAACAAGTTGGGGGGGATCTAGACCTCAGCCAAGGCATACCCGACTCAATCGGGAATGGCTATATGTTTAACCCCAGTGCCGGATAACGTAGTACCAGTATCCGTCTCTCATGCTGGTCAAGACTCAAACCAATCCCCAGATACCCCTAAGGCTGACTAATGGTATAGCAGTTACGGCCTGCGGCCTTAGCCTGGTATAGGGCCATATCGGCCCGGTGCAATAGCTCCCGCGGAGAATGTTCCTGCGGCATAGGGCGATAGCTCACCAGCCCAAAGCTGAGGGTAATCACCCCGCTGACCGGTGAGTAAGCATGGGCCAGGTTGAGATCGGCGATCGCCCGTTGAATTCCCTCTGTTAGCTGTACCGCACCATCAATGGAGGTATTAGGCAGCAGCATGACAAATTCTTCCCCCCCATAGCGAGCCGCCAGGTCCCCTGGGCGATGTAAGACCGATTGCAGCATTTGGGCGACCTGTCGCAGACAGTTGTCGCCAGCCAGGTGGCCATAGTTGTCGTTGTAGGGCTTGAAATAGTCAATGTCACAGAGAATCAGGGCCAGGGGGGTTTGTTGACGCCTGGCCCTCCGCCATTCCCGGTTCAGGGCCTGGTCAAAACTGCGACGATTCGCCAATTGGGTGAGGCCATCAATGGTCGCTAACCGATTCAGCTGGGCGTTAACCAACGTTAGCTTATGATTTAACTCCGCCTGGGCCGCCTCTGCTTGCTTGCGCTGGGTAATATCCAGCACCATGATCAGTACTTCATGATCGTTCAGGGGCACAACCCGCGACTCTTCGTAGTGGAGTTGGCCGTTGAGTTCTAGGGCATGTTCGTAGCGCTGCTGAGTACGAGTGGTGAGAGCCTGTCGCACATAGTGCATGCGCAGATCAGCTAAGGCTTTGGGAAAGCCAGCATAGACGGATTGGGGCTGATCCCGCGAGATAGGACCGTAAAGGGTGATTTCACCGCCCGAAATCAGGCTGAGAAGATAGCCATCGCCATTGACTCGCATCAGCAGATCAGGGATGGCGTCTAACATAGCCTGTTGGGTGGCTTGCAGGTCTTTTAGGGCCAGCTCTGCTTGTTTGCGATCGCTAATATCGACCGTAGTGCCATCAATCCGAATCGGGGTTTGATCAGCGTCAACCACCAGTCTGGCCTGGCCATGCACCCAGCGGATCGTGCCATCCGCTCGGACGATACGGTACTCACAATCTAGTTTGCCAGTCTGATAGAGCTGTCTGATATAGTCCATCAGTAGGGGCAAATCGTCCTTATGAATGCAGCTTAACCACAGCCCAGCATCCCCTAAAAAAGCATCTGGGCTATAGCCATAAACAGCCTGGGTAGCGGCATTCACATAAAGGGTCGCCAAGCTGTCTGGGTGCACCGACCAGACCACCGACTCTAAGGAATTGAGCATGCTGTCCATGCGCCGCTGCTGCGATCGCAAATCCGCCTCAACCCGTAGCAGCTGGGCCGCCTGCTGGGAAACCTGTTGTTCCAACTGGTGCTTCAGGGTATCCCGTTCCGCCTCTAGTTGTTGGCGATCGCTAGTATCACGAAAAATCGCTAAATGACAATGGGGACTAATGTGAGCTGTTAGTGACAATTCTCCAGTTTTTACCGCTCCGTTAGCCAATCTCAGGTGGCATCTACTATGCCCCTGCCCCTGCTGCAACCAAGCCTGCCACAGGTCCTCAAAATTCCCCTCTAAGTCCAAAAACTCAGTCATTAGCCGCCCGACCAAGGTCTGCCGGGGCAATCCCAACAGCTGAGACGCCACCCCATTAGCCTCCAGACAGCAGCTCTGGTTGTCCACCACTAACATGACATCCCGGCAGGTGGTCAACAATCGCCCCAGGGGCTGATCAGATTGCCAGGGGAGGACAGTATCCGCGGCAGAAAGCTTGGGGTCAGAAAAAGTTGACATTTTCAGAAGCTGTCGGGAAGGGTATCGAAGGCTCGAAACGGTCAGACGTTGCAATGACTCAGCCTAGGCACTCCCCTATCTTTATAGTAGACCGCCCCATAGTAGACCGCCCCCGGTATTAAGAATGCCAACAACTGAGGAATCACGCCCAAACAAACAGCGCACAATCGATCTAGAAGCCTGCGATCGATACCCCTAACGTTGGATGTCATGTCCTTTAGCCATGTTTCGACTGAGTAGGCTTCACCAGCACCGCCCCTGATTCCGACCATCATTCAGGATTTTATCGTGATTGCTTTTCCTCCCTATCCCTACTGCCACCTGAGCCAGGTCACCGTCGTGGGAGCTGGCAACGTCGGTAGCACTCTAGCCCAGCGAATTTTAGAGCGCAACCTAGCCAATGTGGTCCTAATCGACATCGTCGAGGATCGTCCCCAGGGAATTGCCCTTGATTTAATGCAGTCTCGGGGCTGTGAGGGCCACAACCGTACCATCGTGGGCACCAATACCTATGCTGACACCGCTGACTCGGATATCGTGGTGATTACCGCTGGGCTGCCACGCCGCCCCGGCATGAGCCGCGACGACCTGACCCAGGTGAACGGCAAAATTGTGATGGAAACCGTGCAGCATGCCCTGGAATATTCTCCCCATGCCTGCGTCATTGTGGTCACCAATCCCCTAGATGTGATGACCTACCTAGCCTGGAAAGTGAGTGGACTGCCCAGCTACCGAGTCATGGGCATGGCTGGCGTGTTAGACTCGGCCCGCTTTCAAAGCTTTATTGCCATGGATCTAGGGATACCGTCCAGAGATGTATCAACCATGGTGCTGGGCGGCCACGGCGATCTGATGGTGCCGTTGCCAAAATATTCCACAGTCAGCGGTATTCCAGTGGATGAGCTGATATCCCAAGATCGCTTAGAGGCGCTAATTGAGCGCACCCGCAACGGCGGGGCCGAAATTGTGCAACTGTTGAAACAGGGGGGTGCCTATTACGCCCCGGCCTCGTCAACCTGTGTGATGGTGGAAGCGATTTTGCACAACCAGTCCCGAATTTTGCCCGTAGCCGCCTATCTGGAAGGGCAGTACGGCATCCAGGATCTTTACCTGGGAGTTCCCTGTCGCCTGGGGCTGAAGGGGGTCGAGCAGGTGCTAGAGCTGTCTCTGACCCCAGGGGAGCAGGCGGCCCTCACCCGCTCTGCCAAATCCGTTAAGGATCAGGTACAGCGCTGTTTGCAAGACCTATCGTTTTAGGTGAGCAGCACAATCAGCAGCAAAAAACTGGTTACAGTCACCGCCGACTGCCAGAAAATGTGCAAAGTCATGTTGTTAACCATGGTGGTTGGCCTCCCAACCTGAATGTCAGTATTGAGCCAGTTCAGTCACGGTCATCTACCCACAAAGACAGGTAACCCCGAAACTGGAGCTAGCCTATGCTGGCCTTAGTCTTCCCCCAGGTAGCCCTTAGTTCACCTTGCCGCCTAGTTTTTAGGTTCCGGTTTCTATGCCACCCCAAAATACTGGTTGAAGGGGGACCTGGCAGCACACCAGCTTTGTGCCCCTGACTAGCACTAACTCTAGGACTAGCCTAAGCTGCTATCGGTGCCCCAAGTGTGACACCCCCTGAAGCAGGCGGTGACGTTATCTGACATAGAAGGTGATCAGTGACCCCATTCTTAGCGATTCCCACACCCGCCCCCCAGCATTATTGGCTCAGCCATGGCCGCATTCCCCTCGCCTGCTTGTCTGCTGATGGGGGTGATTATGCGCCCATCCCTGACCTGGCGATCCCTCCCTTTTCGGAGGACCTGATAGCGGCCCATGTAGAAGTTAAGGGGGGGCAAATTGCCACCATTGTGCCCGCTAGTCAGCCCCTTCCCCCAGATGTTCCCCAGTACAACCTGCACCAGGGGCTGCTATGGCCCTGCTTTGTGGATAGCCA
>SLIY01000076.1 GCA_007135385.1 Leptolyngbyaceae cyanobacterium CSSed165cm_216 | reverse complement strand
AAGCGATGTATCTGGCGCTTACGCGGGGCGGCTGGACTATGCAGAAGAAGCTAGGCCACCTTCTGACCGACGGTTTGCTGAGCATTTACGATATCCAGTCCGTTGATTATGTCCGGCTTCTACAACTCATGGAGAAGTATAGAGATCTGCCTATGGATTTGGCCGATGCAACCCTGGTTTTAGCCGCAGAGAATACCAGACTCACCCAGATTTTTACCCTTGATTCTGATTTCCTAATCTACCGAATCCATGGTCGCCAACCGTTCGACATCATTGCTGTGTAGAGAGCCACTCGTGAAGGCTAGAAAACTCGCCTCGCTCAAAGTCATTAAGCCCCCACTGGCCGATGGGGCTATGCTATTGTCATGGCTCAAACTAAACCCAAACTCCAGACCTTTGCCGACTTTCTGGCCTACGACGATGGCTCAGAGGGGTATTATGAATTGACTAATGGAGAACTGCGCAAGGTGCCGCCTGAATCCTACGACAACTTGCGTCGAGCCCTCACGCTTTACGAAGCATTCAAAACGTTCATCAGTGCCGAGCAGGTGTGTCCCCAGGGGCTGGCCCTGGAAATGCCCGGTCAGCCCAGAAATCGATACCCAGGCCTGACGGTGCTGCGCCCCGAGCATCCAGCCCAGATGCGCGAACTCGGACAAGCGGCTATCACCCTGGAGATGGCACCGCCGCTGCTGGTGGTGGAGGTAGTCAGCCCTGGGGCCGAGAACGCCCGCCGCGACTACCTGGAAAAACGCAACCAGTACGAGTGGCGTGGCATCCCAGAATCCTGGATTTTGGACCCCCAGCAGCGACGGGTGACGGCGTTGGCCATGGTCGAAGGCGCGTACCAGGAGACCTGGTTTGAGGGCGAAGCGTGGGTAGTCTCCCCTACCTTTCCCACTTGGGGTCTGACCGTGGATCAGATGCTGGTGAGTTAACCGGGTAAATCTATTCCAGCAGTAAAATTAAGCCTGATGCAAGACTTGAGTCTATGTTAAGCAATGTTAATTCGCTCTCAGCAACGGATCAATTGAGGAAATTACCGAGATAGCATGGGCGATTCTCGGTTCTGCCAATAGTTTTGCTAGGGCGATCGCGTCAACGGGGCTGACACGTTAAGATTGAGTACTGCACGCAAATGTCTACCTAAACTCAAGACCTATGGTCGGTTCCGCCCGTCAGTATCACATCACTACCTTTGGCTGTCAGATGAACAAAGCCGACTCCGAACGGATGTCCGGCATCTTAGACACTATGGGCCTGACCTGGACCGATGACCCCTACGCAGCCGACGTGGTGCTGTACAACACCTGCACCATCCGCGATAATGCCGAGCAAAAGGTGTACTCGTACCTGGGCCGCCAGGCCAAACGTAAGCACGAAAAGCCAGACCTGACTCTAATTGTGGCGGGGTGTGTGGCCCAGCAGGAAGGGGAGGCTTTACTGCGGCGCGTACCCGAGCTAGATCTGGTGATGGGACCTCAGCACGCCAATCGGCTGCAGGATCTGCTGGAACAGGTGCTGAACGGCAACCAGGTGGTGGCCACCGAAGCGGTGGAAATTATGGAAGACATCACCAAGCCCCGGCGGGACAGTGATGTCACCGCCTGGGTAAATGTGATTTACGGCTGCAACGAGCGCTGCACCTACTGTGTGGTGCCTGGGGTGCGCGGCGTCGAGCAATCCCGCACCCCTGAGGCCATCCGGGCCGAGATGGAAGACCTGGGTCGCCAGGGCTTTAAAGAAGTCACCCTACTGGGCCAAAACATCGACGCCTATGGCCGTGATCTGCCTGGTTCCACCGCCGAGGGGCGACACCAGCATACCTTCACCGACCTGCTGTATGTCGTCCACGACGTGCCCGGCATCGAGCGCATTCGCTTTGCCACCAGCCACCCCCGCTACTTCACCGAGCGTCTGATTCGCGCCTGCTCTGAATTGCCCAAGGTGTGTGAGCACTTCCACATTCCCTTCCAGTCGGGGGATAACGACGTGCTCAAGGCTATGGCCCGGGGCTACACCCACGAAAAGTATCGCCGGATTATCGATACCATTCGCCGCTACATGCCCGATGCGGCGATCAGTGCCGATGCGATTGTGGGTTTCCCCGGCGAAACCGAGGAGCAGTTTCAGCACACCCTGGACCTGGTGAATGACATCGGCTTTGACCAACTGAATACGGCGGCTTATTCCCCCCGCCCCGGCACCCCCGCCGCCCTGTGGGAAAACCAACTGTCAGAGGAGGTGAAAGCTGACCGACTACAGCGGCTGAATCACCTGGTGTCCACCAAAGCAGCAGAACGCTCGTTGCGCTACCAGGGGCGCATTGAAGAAGTATTAGTGGAAGCCATCAATCCTAAAGACCCTGACCAGGTGATGGGCCGCACCCGAGGCAACCGCCTGGCCTTCTTCCCCGGCGACTTTACGGCTCTGAAAGGGGAACTGGTACCGGTAAAAATCACTGAAGTGCGCCCCTTTAGCCTCACTGGAGAGCCGCTTCAGGCCCTGGTGACCGCTGGCTAGGCCTAGATAGCGACGATAACCTGGACGTTGAACGGAGGGCCCAATCACCTTAGCCGCGATCGCGAGGGATACTGTGCTTTAGTCAATGAGTCTACCCTTATAACCTTTCCCCTCTTCTCCCGTCATGCTGTCGTTCTCTGTCTTACCCTGGTCTCGCCTTTGCCGTTGGCTATTGGTCTGTGTTGCCCTAGTCCCCTTGATCGCTTGCAGTGCCCCAGTGTTAGACCAAGGCATTGGCTATCAAATGGTTTCTCCCAGCCCGGACGGCATTGGCAAAGTATACATGGGACGAGAAATTGCCCAAACGATGGGGCACCAGGGAGCGGCCTGGCTCGATCGCCCCAGCCGCACCCTCCAGGAACGGCCGATTGCTGCCATCCAAGGACTCGATTTAGCGCCTGATGCTGTGGTTGCCGACATTGGTGCGGGCACCGGCTACTTCGCTACCCGTATCGCCCGCCGTCTGCCCGAAGGGCGAGTGCTGGCGGTAGATATCCAGCCTGAAATGCTAGCCCTAATGCAGCAAGAACTCGATAATCAAGGGATTACCAATGTCGAGCCGGTGCTAGGGCAGATTGATGATCCCAACCTGCCGCCCAACAGCATTGATTTGGCCCTGATGGTAGATGCTTACCACGAGTTCGCCTACCCTTACGAAATCATGCAAGGCATCGTGCAAGCCCTAAAACCAGGTGGGCGTGTGGTGTTAGCCGAGTACCGGGCGGAAAATCCGTTGATCATGATCAAGCGCTTACACAAAATGAGTCAGGCTCAGGTGAAAGCCGAAATGGCCGCCGTGGGGCTGGAGTGGTTAAAGACTGAAAATTTTCTACCCCAGCAGCATCTGCTGTTTTTCCAAAAGCCGGACGCCACAAAATGAGACAATAACGTTT
>SLIY01000404.1 GCA_007135385.1 Leptolyngbyaceae cyanobacterium CSSed165cm_216 | reverse complement strand
CATCAGGGTTTTGCCCTCCAGCATTTGGGTGATGTAGTTGGTGTAGACGCTAGACCAGTCCCACTCGGCCCCAGTCAGGTAGCCCTGGGGAGCCAGTTCTGCCTGGTTGGCGTGGTAGCCGGAAGCAAAAATGCCGCGCCGCTCGGCGGTTTCGATCACCACCTTGGGGCTGTCCACATGGCAGGTGAGCACGTCGATGCCCTGGTCGGCCATGCTGTTGGCGGCCTCGGCTTCGCGCACTGGGTCTGACCAGTCGCCGGTAAAGATCACCTGGGTGGTGACACTGGGGTCGATGCTGCGGGCCCCCAGGGTAAAGCTGTTGACGTTGCGCAGCACCTGGGGAATCGGCTTGGCGGCGATGAAGCCCAGCCGCTTGCTGTTGGAGGCGTGGGCGGCGACGATTCCCGCCACGTACTGGGCCTCGTCGATGTAGCCAAAGTAGCTGCCGACATTGTTGGGGTGCACCCCCTCTTCGTACAGACCGCCGCAGTGGAAGAATTGCACGTCGGGGAATTCTGCCGCCAGGGCCAGTACGTGGGGGTCGAAGTAGCCGAAGGAGGTGGCAAAAATGGCGGTGGCCCCATCCAAGTCGATCATGCTGCGCATGGTCTCTTGCACCGCGTTGGTCTCGGGCACGCTGGCCTCTTCGGAGGTTTTGACCCCCGCCATCCCATCCAAGCTGGCGCGGCCTTCGGCGTGGGCTTGGTTATAGCCGTAGTCATCTTGGGGGCCAACGTAGATAAAGCCAGCGGTGAGGGTATCGGTGCCAGCGGCGGTGGGGGAACTGCCGCAGGCACTGAGCTTGACGGTGAGACCAAAGGCCCCGGTGGCCAGCAATCCCCGAATGGCCTGGCGACGGGTCACCTGAAACGTTGGATTTCGCATGGGGGTTCTCCTTGGATGAACTACACAACAGGAACAGCAATCAATGGAAGGGCGGTGTACGGTCTGCGGTCTGCCGTGAACCGCAAACCGTACACCGTGAACCTGGGATCGTCAGGAACCAAAGCCCCTAGCTATGGAACGCTGTTGTCGAAACGTTAAGGTAGAGACTACCAACGGAAGTCGAAAGGCAAGGTTAGAAGTAAGTTCGCGAAAAGTGCGTTGGTTGCTGGTTTAAGGAGTCTCGCCCTTAGAAATGTTGCTAAGGTCACAAAATTGGGGGTGCTGCTTGCCTAGCCTCGAGGCTGAGGAATTGCCTCTAAGCCCTGTGCTGCTTGAGTTTCAGCGCAGTAAGTAACTTTGGATACACTACCATAGCTGCCGATGACGCCTTACGGCTGGTTGAATGGGCGTTGGCACCGATCGACTTCCCAGTCAGAGACCAGAGTGCCTATCTTGTGGCATCACGATCGCAACAAATCGGCAATTTCTTTGTAGGCGTAGGTGAGGCGATCGCCCATGATTTGGATGACAGCCGATTGAAACGCAGCCGCCACCTCCGGGTGGTCTTGCTGCATGCGCTCAAAGCTCTCGATCGATAAACGGTAAAGGGTGCTGGGGGCGTCTACCATGGCAGAGGTTTGGTGGGCCGTATGGCGAAAAAAGTCCAGTTCTCCGACCACATGACCCGCCCCTAGGGTTTGAATCCGATGGGCTTGCCCTGGTTGCCTCGCCTCTTGGTGCTCGCTAAGAAACACCGTTACCTGCCCCACTTCGATCAGGTAGAGGGCCGCAGCGGTCTGCCCCGGTTGAAAAACCACGTCCCCAGCTTCGGCGTCCCATTCGTCCAGGTAGCCAAAGAACTCAGCCGCCTGGTCGCGATCGCCGAAAAAGTTGTTGAGCTGCATCAGTAACGGTAAGGAGCGGGCTCTGCGGAGGGGAATAACGCCAAGCAGGTCATTTTCGCACCACTCTAGCCCCCGGTCGAGGTCAGGAAACACCTGACACACCTGGTCGTCAGGCAGGAGACACCCGCCCCGCTTGAGCTGGGTGCGAATGGTGGGGCTGAGGTGGGTCAGCACCAGTTTGATCTCCTGCTGTTGCAAAAGCTGTTTGAGCCGCACAAAGCTGAGGACGGCGGAAGAGTCCAAGCCGTTGACGGCCTGAAAGTTGAGCACTACGTATTTCAATGGCACCAGGGTGGCATTGTTCAGACGCGCCTGAATGCGATTTAGCAGGGTATTGGCGGTGCCAAAAAAGAGGAACCCCTGCAAATCAAGGATGTAAATCTGCTCCCCTTCTTCTTGAAGAATGCGGGACTGGGGTAAGCTGCGAGCTGTATGGCTCTGGTGGGTGGCCCCAGAGAGGGTATGGCGGGCAACGTTGACCCGACTGGCCTTGATCAAGAACAGGGCAATGGCAACGGCGATACCTAGGCCAACCCCCTGTAAAAAGCCGACGGTAGCAATCACAAACAAGATCAAGATGACAATGCCGTAGTCTGTTTTAGGCAGCTTAAACCAGGCATCGTAGACCCACTCCACTAGAAAACTCAGGCCCAAAAACAGGGCCACCCCTCCGAGCACCGGCTTAGGAAACAGGGTTACCAATGTGTCGCCCAGCAGCAGGGTGACGACACAAATACTGGCCGCAAGCACACCTACCAGACGACTCTTGGCGTTAATTTTGGCGCAGCTTAAAACAGATAGTCCCAGAGCGTGAAACCCGACGATGCCGCCGCCTAAACCGACGATCACATTGGCCATCCCAGCTGATTGGAGTTCCCGATTCAGATCGATATCTTGACGGGCAGCCAGCTCGATGCCCGACACATTGAGCAACAGAGCAATCACTGACAACAAAACAACGGTGGCAATTTTATCGACCTGGCTGAAAATGATCGCCCATTGGACTTGGGCCAACATTGACCAGTGCAGGGGCTGCCACAGCCCGCCTTTGGGAAAGTCACCAAACAGCAAGCCTAGATTCTGCGCGGTGTTGATCGGCGTTTGGGTGAGCCACAGCGTTAGGTAAAAGGCGAGGGTGCTGCCGACAATAATGCCTGGCAAGATAAATACGCTGCTATACCGTCGCAGCAGTAGGACTAAAGCTAGGCCAATAGCGCAACCGGGTAGCCAACGCACGGCCATCATCGGGGTGAGTAACGTCGGTAAATCAGCCAGGTTAAAGAACTGGTCGGCCATGACGTTGAAGGCACCCTGCGCCAGCAGGTAGCCGGTGCCAGCCAAAAAGCCGCCCACCACTGGATAGGGAATGAAGCGAATTAAATTGCCGAGCTTAAAGGCGCCCAGCAAAAAGTAAACGATGCCGACCAATCCGGTGGTGACGGCTAGCGTCATGATTACTGTCGGTAAAAGGGCCGGACTAGAGGTCGGCATCTGGGCTGCGATCGCCCCTGCCATGATGGCCAAAATTACTGCCGGAGCATCCTGGGGCATAATCACGATGCCCGGCATAGAGTTGGTCAACGCTACAGTGATCGCGGCTCCAATAGCCGTAAACAGGGTTAAGCCAAT
>SLIY01000431.1 GCA_007135385.1 Leptolyngbyaceae cyanobacterium CSSed165cm_216 | reverse complement strand
CTAGCAGAGTGGCCAGCAGTGGCGGCAGATCTTCCACCTTCACCCACTCGTACAAGTCATTGAAGTTAAGGCTACCGGCTAGGGCACAGAGGGTAACCACCCCCATCAGCAGCAGCACATCTCCCACCCGCTTGGTTAAAAAGGCATCGCGGGCTGCGGTCACCACCAGCGGTTGAGCATACCAAAACCCCACCAACAGGTAAGTGGACAGGGTCAGCATCTCCAGGAGTGAGTAAGAGACAAATAGGGAACCACTGAGCACGAGTCCACTCATAGCGGCTTCAAAAAAGCCCATCAACGAGTAAAACCGAGCCAAAGCCCAGTCCTTTTCCATATACCCTAGGGCAAAGATCTGAGCCAGCAAACTCAAGACCGTGATTAATTCGAGAATCCCCAGGTTAAGCACTGAGATGTCAAACGCTAAATCCAGATGCAGGTCAGCGAAGTCAAACCACCGCACTATCAGCTCTTGGGGGCCATCATTCCAAATGCTGCGAAACGCCAATAGTCCATGGAGGCAAGCGACCAGGGTCATGATGATGTTGGCATAGGCCGCTGGCCGGGGACCGGTGCGCCTGATCCATCCGGTAGACCAGGGCAAGGCTAGTACAGCCCCAAACAGCCCGTAGAGAGGCAAAAGCCAACTTGTCTCAACAAAAAACTGAGGCATTCCAAACATGTATCAGTCAGTGGCTATAAATGGCATCTATCCCGCAGGGGCAGTCTAGTCACTAAATCAGGAACAGTCGACGGAAAAGACCTTGATCCTGACAATCAATTTTCGATGATCAAGCGACTAAGCGGCTATGGTGCTCAAATGGGGAGACGCTGCGATCGCGTCTATATTATTATTTCTGTTACATTGCTACACCATTCCCTAATCACTGGCCCACTTGCTTAACATCCTACTCGATTCTTTACACCCTCCCTAGATACCATTCAGGGTTTTCTGGCAGGACTTGGTCCAATCAAGCTTTTTCAGGCCATGGAAACCTGATTGAGAACGATCCTTGCCCCTCTTCTATGAGCACCCACTTCAGTCAGCCTATCAATTCATGTCTAAGCGAGAAGATTTGCAACATAAGCTTTAATAATATTCAACATTAGCAACAATCATTGGGGCTTATATTGCAAAAGTGACTACAGCCCCCTATGCTTAATTTGTCATCAAAATTTTCAGGCATTTTTTTGGCGTTTTTATCTCTTGTGGCCATCCCGTTTTATTTAGTTTCGGGATAGTTTTTGAGTGTCTAAACAAAGAGATTTAGCCCCTGTAAATCGAGCCTTCAGTGGGGAAGTTTCTGTGCCTGAATTCAAGAGGAGATTAGGATAATGCCAATTGCTGTTGGAATGATTGAAACCCTCGGGTTTCCTGCTGTGGTAGAAGCCGCAGACGCCATGGTCAAGGCAGCCCGGGTCACCCTGGTGGGCTACGAGAAGATCGGTAGCGGGCGCGTCACCGTGATTGTGCGGGGTGATGTGTCTGAAGTGCAAGCCTCTGTATCGGCTGGGGTAGAATCAGCCAAGCGAGTAAATGGGGGTGAGGTGTTATCCACCCACATCATTGCTCGTCCCCATGAGAACCTGGAATTTGTTCTACCCATTCGCTACACCGAAGCAGTGGAACAGTTCCGTACTTAGGGGGTTCCAGCTAATCCAGGTCTCCGTAGGGCTGATCCTAGCTCCACCTAAAGATCTGGTCCATCGTCTGAACAGGGCATTAGCTGGATGCATCTAGGTTGTTGGGTCTTCGGGGGTGGCCTAGGCCGATCCCGTTGGGACGGAAACTAGAGACGATATTACTGAACACATTTATTAATTAGGAAGGGTTTACCCGCATGGCAATTGCAGTCGGCATGGTTGAGACATTAGGCTTTCCTGCTGTGGTAGAAGCCGCAGACGCAATGGTGAAGGCCGCCCGAGTCACTCTGGTGGGTTATGAGAAAATTGGTAGCGGTCGCGTCACTGTGATTGTGCGGGGCGACGTATCTGAGGTACAAGCCTCTGTATCCGCTGGGGTAGAAAACGTCAAGCGGGTGAATGGGGGTCAGGTGCTGTCGACTCACATTATTGCTCGTCCCCACGAGAACTTGGAGTTTGTGCTGCCCATTCGTTACACCGAAGCAGTGGAACAGTTTAGAGAAAGCGTCAGCGGCATCCGTCCCTACGGCAGATAGGTTGCCATGCTTTTGGCCAAGGTTCGTGGCACTGTAGTTAGTACCTGCAAAGAGCCCAGTTTAGGTGGTGTCAAGTTTTTGCTGGTGCAGCTCATCAGTGAGAATGGCGATTTATTACCCGATTACACCGTAGCGGCTGATGTGGTTGGGGCTGGTCCTGGGGAGTGGGTGCTCATTTCCCAGGGCAGTGGGGCTCGACAGCATCAGGGGTACGAAAATCGCCCGGTGGATGCGGCGGTGATCGCGATTGTTGATACCGTTAGCCTTGATAGCGGTGCCTTGTACAACAAGCGAGATGACTTCAGCTAAGGAGACTATAAAGTCGTCCGTAGTGGGTCGCTCAGGCAGAGGTGGTCAAGTTTTAGGGTGCTAGGTTGACCAGTTGGCCCCAGGAACCTCAGGCCACCGCTTCAGGCACTGTGATTGATGCTTAACCTAGCTGGGTTAGGCCCTTATCCAGGGAATTTTGGTCACGGCTATTAGCCAGCTCGACGTTCCCTGGGCAGGGTAGATGAGAGATTTCTTTGGAGGGTTCAGGCGATGGCGGTCCAAGCACCGGCGGCGTCTACCAAGGCGACATCTGGCAAGGCGACATCTGGGGATTCCCATAATCGTTCATCTGTTTTAGTCCACCCCCTGGCACAGGTGGTGGGCGATGTGCACGTTGAGGGACAAGTATCTATTGCGCCAGGGGTCGCCATTCGAGCTGAACAAGGCTCCCCCTGTTGGCTGGGGGAGTCCGCCGTTGTGCAGGAAGGGGCAGCGATTTATGCCTTAGGTCAGGGCAAGGTTATGGGGGATGACCAAGTCCCCTACGCTGTGTGGATTGGCCGCGAGGTAATTTTGACCCATAAGGTGCTGGTGCAGGGGCCTGTATATGTGGGTGCAACTTGTTTCGTTGGTTTTCGCTCCACCCTGTTTAATGTCCGATTGGGGGCAGGGTGTGTGGTGATGATGCATGCCCTAGTGCAGGATGTGGTTATTCCCCCAGGTAAGCTAGTGCCCTCCGGGTCGGTGGTGACTCGTCAAGACCAAGCTGATGCCCTACCCGACGTCACCCCCAGCGATCGCGCCTTAGTGCAGGAGCTTTTAGGCCAGCAACATACCCCAGTGGCGACTCACAGTCAGTCACAGCGGGATTTTTCAGACACACAATCAAACGAACGCGATGGATTAGGTACTATGGAACGTCAAAAGCTATCCCCAGAAGTGGTGCAGCGGGTCCGCCAGTATTTGGCCCAGG
>SLIY01000419.1 GCA_007135385.1 Leptolyngbyaceae cyanobacterium CSSed165cm_216 | reverse complement strand
GTCATTACTTGCCTTTCGCGAGCCGACGCAGTCTGGCCCCATCGGCCCAGGCCAACCCTTTAGAGAAGTAGATCAGCCCGGTGATGGCAGCCAGCAGCATATGAAAAATACGAATGCCCCATCCCGCCCCATCAAAGATCATTGAGAATACCCCCGGCTCAATCCCACTAAATCGGGTCAACTCTGAGCGAAACCACTGCTGGTCTTGGGCCATACGCTCTAGTTCAGCGGTGGTGGCAGGCAAAATCGGCATCTTAGTGGTGGTTCTATAGTACCCCCAAAACCCTTGACTGCCGCTTTCCCGTTCCAAGGCTTGGTTGGCCATAGCAACGATCTCCTGGCGAGGGAGTTCGGCCTGGGCCGACAGTTGATCGAGCCACATCTGGTACCGCAGCCAATAGCTGCTAAAGAACACCAGGGGCAGGGCCACAATCAGGGCAATGCTCTTCATGCCTAGGGGGGTCTTCGCTGATAAATAGCGTGACGCCCCACCAATGCCGAAGCCCAACAGCGCAAACAGAAGAATATTGGTTAGTTCAACAATTTCCAGACTCTTGAGCCAGCCCCCAAAAATTGGCAGGGGGTACAAAAAAACCTCTGCCGCCCAGGTGATGATCAGTTTAGCCAGCAACACAGCCCCAACCACGGCAGCCAAGGTGAGGAGATATTTAGCAATGGCGGTGGAAGGGCGAGGGGAGGGCATTCACGAAAATGGCAGGTTACCTGACTTCAAAGTTTACTGCTAGATTGAACGAAAAGTTTAGTACAATTGAACTATATTTGAGCCAATCTAGCGGGTCTGATTATTGTGTCCATAGCTCAGACAACCCAGCTGCTACAGCTGGTACTGAATTCTGCCATTATGATGGCGATCGCCCTAGCCTGGTGGGGCATTGTCATGATCCGGTTGGAGGCGATCTCAGCCCAACTCCAGCGTTTGCACCAAACGGCCCCCAGAACAGGCGGCGGCGTTTCCCCATATCGCCATGGCATCAGGGTGCGGTATCGGCTGACCCGGCACAGTGCCCTGATTATGCACTATGTCTTGCTAGCGATGATTGCCAGTCTGGTGTGCCTAACCCTGCGGGCGTTGGTCAATACCAATCTGTTGATCACCGTAGCCGTGTTTTTAGTGGTGCTGGGGTCGGCTGGCATTTTAGTAAGTGTAGCCCTGGCCTTGCTGGAGTTTTATCACCTGAATGCTCTGGAGATTACACCCGCTGCGATCACCACTGCCTCACCGCCTGGCAAGTCCCCAGCCCGACGCCCCAGACACAACCCAATCGCCAGCTAGGGAGTCTCGGGCCTTAAGGCCTGTAGCTGATCAGGGGCGATCGCCCCTTGCTCGGTGACAATGGCGGTAATCAAGTGGGCTGGGGTCATGTCTGAGGCAGGATTATAAAATGTGGCCCCTTTGGGAGAGGTGATGCGTTCTCCCAAAGCATAAATTTCTTCGGGCGGATGTTGGGTAATGGTCAGATCGGCCCCAGAGGCGATGGCAAAGTCTATGGTGGATACCGGGGCGGCTACCAGAAATGGAATCTTGTGGGCCTGGGCGATCACCGCCAGGCTGTAGGTACCAATTTTGCTGACGGTGTCCCCATTGGCGGCAATGCGATCGGCCCCCACCAGCACCCCGTGGACCAGGCCCTGCTGCATACAGTGGGCGACCATACTGTCGGTCACAACCGTCACCGGAATCCCCTCCTGCACGCATTCCCAGGCAGTCAGACGAGAGCCCTGGAGTGTGGGTCGGGTTTCAGCCGCGTAGATTCTGGCCAAGCGCCCCTGTCGCCAGGCCGATCGCATGATACCCAAAGAGGTGCCATAGCCTGAGGTAGCTAATGCCCCATGGTTGCAGTGAGTCAATAGGGTGAGCTGGGCCGGGTCAGCGGGTAGTGACTCTAGGCCGTGGTCACCAATTGCCTGGCATAGGGTAAAGTCATCCGCTTGAATCCCCTGGGCTTTGGCCAAAAGCCGGGCTTGAAGATCATCTACAGACCCACTGTGCTGACGGACCACAGCCAACATTTGCTTCACAGCCCACTGCAGGTGGGCTTTGTCTGGACGAACCTGTTTGAATTGATCGCCAATCGCTTCGATTCGCTCCCAAAGGGCTGCTCGATCATCGATCTGGAGCTCACTGGCCCCTAGATAGAGACCATAGGCTGCGGCAATGCCCAGGGCCGACCCCCCTTGCACAATCCCAGACCGCAAGGCCCGCAGGACATCCTCACAGCGGTTAATCGCCACAATGGTATACCGTTCAGGCAACTGCCGCTGATCGATCAGCACCAAATGATCGTCTTGCCAGAGGACAGGATAAACATGGGTATCGGCGGAGGCAACCATGGACATGCAGCAGCCAGGCTAGAGGGGATTTAGGAACTCAATTTTTTATAGGGACAATGGCCCTATGCCACCAGTATGAGGGTTTCCGTTGCCCTGTCAATCAGCAGCGAGACCAGCCAATGCTAATGTGCTTACCCTGACTCGCCACCATGGTCAAATCACCCAAAACGATTTTTAAACACCGGAACCTTCGAGGCCAAAGGGGTCTGATAGATTAAGGCTATTCCATCTAAACGGCCTGTAAACCATCTGTGTTTCTACATTGACCTATGACCTCAATATCCTACTCTCCTCCAGTTGATATTTTGCTCACCCTGGGTGAAAAATATATCCGGGATCCAAAGTGGGTGGACTATGTTAAAGGATATGAGTTTACGAACGAGCACATTCCTCAGTTGATTCAGATGGTCATCGACCAGGATCTCAACTGGGCCATGTCCGACAGTCATGTCCGACAGTAAGGAAGTTTGGGCTCCGGTCCATGCTTGGCAGGCGCTGGGGCAACTAAAGGCAGAAGCAGCGATGGAGCCTCTAATTTCTATCTTCAACAAGAAAGAGGAAATAGAGCGGAATCGTTTTGACCCACCCTGCCTTGCAGGCATTCCTCCCAAGGATCCGCACCCAGGAATCTGGGCAGCCATCAACTAGTACTTAGTCAATCTGATCAGAGCGGGTGATACCAACTGGGGTTCACGGCTTACGGCCTGCGATTCACGGCCAGCCGTAGACCGTGAACCGTAAACCGTGAACCCTGTCAGTCCGACATCTTTAACTTGATAGACCACTAGTGGGCCAGCACGGGTTTCTCTAGCGGGTAGGTGCTGAGGATGCGCTCGGCCATTTGAGGGGGCGTCAACCCCAGGGTGGCTTTGGACTGATCTGGACTGGCGTGATCGACCAGCACATCTGGTACCCCAAGGCGCATCACCGACGCTGGAATTTGGGCATCCATGATCGCCTCGGCGACGGCGGAGCCAAAGCCGCCCATGATGCAGCCTTCCTCCAGGGTGACCACCTTGCCGATGGACTGGGCCAGGGGCAGGATGAGCTCAGTATCCAATGGTTTGACAAAGCGGGCGTTGATGACCGTGG
>SLIY01000358.1 GCA_007135385.1 Leptolyngbyaceae cyanobacterium CSSed165cm_216 | reverse complement strand
TTGCTAAAAGTAAGCCCCAACAATCTAAAACCTTTCATGAATTTTCAGGCCAGGGAAAGCCAGCCGATTACCCTAGAGCGAAGATTGACCATCCATCCCTTAGGCGAGTGTCTGATAATATCAAACCCCTACTAAGTAAAGTCTATCCAGAAGAAACGGCTAACTGGTTGACAGCTAAGATTTTTAGCCTGATCCAGCACACCCTCTGCCCCTCTGGACGAGAAAACCTGAAAAAGTGGAACTACGACAACGTCCTGCTGATCACCTACGGTGACAGTATTGTCGATGGTGATCGGGCTCCATTGGCGGTGCTGGCGGAGTTCCTGGAAAACCACTTGCAAGACACCATCACAGGTGTCCACATCCTGCCCTTTTTTCCCTACAGTTCGGATGATGGATTTGCCATCATCGACTATTTACAGGTAAATCCTGAACTGGGCTCCTGGGATGACGTGAAGCGCATCGCTAGCCACTTTAATTTGATGGTAGACCTGGTAGTGAATCATGTGTCCAGCCAGCACCAGTGGTTTCAGCAGTTTAAACAACATCAAAAACCAGGCTGCGACTATTTCATTACCGCCGACCCCAGTACGGATTTATCCCAGGTGGTGCGTCCCCGCAGCACTCCCCTGCTGACCCCCGTCGAGACGGTGGATGGCGTGAAGCACGTGTGGAGCACCTTCAGTGCCGACCAAGTAGACGTCAACTTTGAAAACCCTGATGTCTTGCTGGAATACATCAAGATTATTTTGGCCTACGTGGAGGCTGGAGCCCGCTACATTCGTCTGGATGCCGTTGGCTTTCTGTGGAAAAAGCAGGGTACAAACTGTATGCATTTACCTGAAACCCACGCCATTGTGCGTCTGTTTCGGGAAATTTTGCAGTTGATCGACCCTGGTATTGCGGTCATTACTGAAACCAATGTCCCCAATCGGGAAAACCTCAGCTACTTTGGCAACCGCAATGAAGCCCACATGATCTACAACTTTAGCTTGCCGCCGCTATTGCTAAATGCGCTGATGCAGGGTCGCTCTGACCACTTGAAAACCTGGATGATGAGCATGCCTCCAGCGCCGATTGGCTGTGCTTATTTCAACTTCACCGCTTCCCACGATGGGATTGGCATGCGCCCAGCGGAAGGGTTGTTGACCGATGATGAGTACCAAGAATTGCTGACGGCCATGCGTAACTTTGGCGGCAAAATTAGCATGCGCACCCGTCCTGACGGCAGTGAGTCTCCCTATGAAATCAACATTTCCCTATTCGACGCCCTGAAGGGGACGGCCAAAGGGGAAGACCAGTGGCAGGTGGAGCGCTTCCTCTGTTCCCAAACCATCATGATGGCCCTGGAGGGTATTCCCGCTTTCTATATTCATAGTCTGTTGGCCAGCCACAATAACACCGATGGCGTTAAGAAAACAGGCCATAACCGCACGATTAACCGCAGCAAGTGGGACTTATCCACCCTTGAGGCCGCCCTGGCTGACCCCACCAGCTCCCATGCCAAGGTGTTAACCGAGATGCAGCGGTTGATTAAAATTCGACGTCAACAGACGGCGTTTCATCCCAATGCCACCCAGTACACCTTGCACCCGCTGAACTCGGCATTGTTTGCCTTTTGGCGGCAAAGCCTGACCCGTGACCAGAGCATTTTCTCGGTGCATAATCTCAGCGATCAGCCCCAGGAGTTGCGCTTACATGACCTCAATTTGGTCAGCACCGATGACTGGTACGACTTGATCAGTGGTCGGCGATTTGCCGATACTGACGTGGTGTATACCCTCCAACCGTATCAGTCGGTGTGGATTACCAATAAAATAAACTCGGCCCAAGACAACACCATGCCAATGTTGCTGTAGGGCAAAACCCTCCTGATGGCCGGAATGCACCATTGGCGTCAAGGCAGAAGCTCGATACCGAAAGCGGTGGTTTCCGGCCTAAAGGCAAGGCCTGTGAGGTTTTGTTTAGCGGCTGATGCATTTAACGGTAATTGTTGAACTGAATTGCCATCGGCCAGTCTTCCTGCTTTACCAGTTGCATGGCTTGCTGCAAGTCATCTTTGGATTTACCCGATACCCGTACCGCGTCCCCCTGAATTGAAGCGGTCACTTTCTTCAAGTTGTCGCGAACCAGCTTGGAAATTTGCTTGGCAGTGTCCTGGTTGATCCCTTTTTTTAGGGTGATCTTTTGCCGTACCCGATTACCGCTGGCGGCTTCTGGTTCAGCATAGTCAAAGATTTTGAGGGACAGGTTACGTTTAGCCGCCTTCTGGTGTAACAGATCCTTCACGGCATTTAGGGTCATATCGCTGGCGGTTTCGATAGTCATGGTATCGTCACCCAGGTCAATGGTGGTGTTGGTATCTTTCAGGTCGTAGCGACTGGTCACGTCCCGTCGGACTTGGTCGAGGGCGTTGACCAGTTCCTGGCGATCATAGTCACTGACAATATCAAAAGAAAAGCTAGAAGCCATAGTCCCTGTCTTTGGATTACGCACCAACAGCCTACATCAAGGCTGACCGGCAGCTCAAGACGTACAGGGTGAAGGTACTGAGGTTAGCAATGCCGAACATCAACGATCGCAGGATAGGGCTATCGCCAATATAGGCCAGTGGATAAATTGTCCGGGCCACCAGATAGGCAAGGGCGGCTCCCAGGGCAACCGCTGATTGCTGCTGGGTAACGTAGGCCATTAGCGCGGCCGGAGCAAATAGGATCATGGATTCAAAGGCATTTTCGTGAGCCCAGGTCGCCCGTTGGGCGTAGGGAGGCAGCTTGGCCAACATGGTGCGAGGGGCTGACTTGTCATAGCCCACCTTGAACCGACCGTAGCCCACTGCGAAAAACGGCAGATAAATCAGTAGGGCCGCGATCGCAATGCTAACTAGCAAAAATCCGGGCATGGGTAACGGGGTGACCATATCCTAGTCAAAGTAAAACAGGGTGACAATCTTGCGTTGATCTTCAGCATCTTGACAGGTGCGCAGCAGGGTGGCGCTGTCATGGAAGGCGAAACAAATCAACTGCTGGCAGCGGGAAATGATTTCCTGGTTACACACCGAACTGGCTTCTGCCAAGGACAGGGTGTCATTGCCAGGATTTTCCACCAAGTGCATCACCTGCTCTAGCTGGTCTCGCGACTCCCGAGGCTGGCGCTCTAGGCTTTGGGGCAAAATCACTGTCAGCAAGTTTGGATCGGCTTTCATGGCTCCCCGGATAGCCGCTGAATTGGTGCCGGTGGCCCCAGAGGTGATAATCCGGTTGCCGCCTAGGGCCAGGGCATAGGTCATCAACTCAATCAGCTGTTGATGGGTAATCGGCACATGGCGGGACCCTAAAATAGCAACTCGCTTAGAGCCCGATTGTTGAATTGCCGCGAGTTCTTGTAGAAAGGTGTCTACTTTAGAAGTTTCGAGCGGAGCTTCAATGGACTGACTCAAGGGCTACA
>SLIY01000473.1 GCA_007135385.1 Leptolyngbyaceae cyanobacterium CSSed165cm_216 | reverse complement strand
CTAAAGGTTTGCTGCTTACCCACCAGATCATTGAAACCACTGTCGGCCTCCACAGACAGCGCCCGCTGCAGCCTGGTCCAGTCGGGGGAGGATGGTCGTGCCTCAGAGGTCATAGCGCTTGCTTGATAGCTCCTATTCGCTGGCTAGCGATGCTGCGATGTATTGTCGTACCATACGGCCCGCCAGGCCTGCTCGGCTTCGGCGATCGCCAGTTCCCGCTGAGCTTGCTTATATTGTTTGCCCACCTTGCGCAATCGCCCCAGGGTCGTGCGCAGCTTGCCCCGCCACAGGGAGGCTTGCACATCGGCAAACTCAATATCTGACAGCCGTAGGTTAATCGCGGCCAGGTGGGTCATCGTACCCCCCAGTAGTTCCGGCTGCATCCCACTGGCCTCATCCGCCTCCGGGGATGCCTGATCATCCTCCGATTGATCCCGCAGTTCCACCAAGGCTTCCCAGGAGGTGCTCAGGGTCGACGGCTTAGAGTCCTCGTCCTCAGTTTGATCATGGCTGTCGCTGGCCTTGTCCTCCTGGTCCAAGACCTCATCCATATCCCCAGCCATGGCTACCAGGACATTCAGCAGATTCGGCACCGGGTGACCATGATCGGCATCGCGATCGGCTGCTGTGGCCGCCTCCAGCACCTCCTCAGGTAGGTCAGGTAGCACCTGGGCCGTTTGCAGACATTGATTAATTTGGTTGGAGATTTGCTGCAACACATTGCGAATGCGCTTTTCCAGCCGTAAGTGCTGCTTGGCGAGTTGGGTTGGGGTGAGGCGATCGCCCGTAAACAATGGTTCTTTAAGGGCGTCCTCCACCTTGTCGGCCATGGCGGCCAGCAACACCGACTGAATCAGCGATCGAGGGGGCATCGCCGCCGCTGACTCAGCCTCTGCGATCTCTGACGGGCTGGCCTGGTCGGTCGCGGTCAGTGCTGCCGAGGCAGATGCTGCTGAATTGGGCTCTAGGGTGGCATCAGACGGTGGGTCGTCAGCCTCTGCCCCCTTTGCTTCACCCGTTTCCCCGACTTCCTCTGCTTCCCTGGCTGCCTCTGCCTCATCCTGTTCCATCGCCTGCAGAGCTTCTAGGGCCGCTTGGGCGGCTGCCTGTTCCTCTTGGTCAGGCTCCATCAGATTTTGCAGCCAGTCTTGGGCTTTACGTCCTAGCCGCTGAACATCTTGCTGTAGTTTTTCCCGCTCTTTCACCGAAAGCGCTAAAAACGCTTCGGGATAGATTTGGGTACACAGGTGATAGGTGGCAATCACCCCCTGGCGGCGCACGGCATGCCCCAAAATTCCCAAATAGCTACTGTACAGCTCCCTAAAATCAGCAGCTAGGGAAGCCGTGGTTGCTTCCAGGGCGTCAATGTCTTTGCGAATCGTCTCAACCGACCTGACCATGCCGCTGTCTTTTCCTAATCAATGCCTGATTATAGTGTGCCCCAACTCACCCAGCAAAAAGGGGAGCCCTGCAAGCCGCCGCTCCCCCCTTGGGCAATTCGATAGCGATACTCATCTGCCAGCTACTTTTTCTTGCTGGCTTGGGCTGCTACTTCCTCAGCAAAGTTGGTTTCCTCTTTCTCGATGCCTTCACCCAATACAAACCGGGAGAAACGCCGCACCTGAATGTTTTCCCCTAACTTGGAGACGGCCTGCTTCACCAATTCTTCCACAGAAATATTCTGGTCTTTGATGAAGGGCTGATCCATCAGAGAAAGCTCCTTCAGCCGCTTTTCAATTCGGCCTTCCACGATTTTCTCGCGGATGTTGGCTGGTTTTTTGCCCAAGTCATCGCGCCCCATTTCAATCTCTTTCTCTTTGGCCACGATCGCCTCAGGGATATCACTAATGCGCACGTACTCCACGTTGGGGCAAGCGGCAATCTGCATGGCTACATCCCGTACCAGGCTCTTAAACTCATCCCGACGGGACACAAAGTCGGTTTCGCAGTTAACTTCCACCAGCACGCCGACCCGGCCACCCGTGTGAATGTAGCTGTCAACCAACCCTTCTGATGCGACCCGGCCCTCTTTCTTAGCGGCTGAGGCAATGCCCTTTTGCCGCAGCCACTCAATGGACTTTTCGATGTCGCCATCATTTTCTTTTAGGGCTTTCTTACAGTCCATCATGCCTGCGCCCGTTTTGTCGCGCAGGTCTTTGACTAACTTTGCAGAGATTTCTGCCATGGTGCTTTACCTTCCTAACGCGCTACCGTCAACTTGAGTACATCTCGTTAACCCAATCCAGCTTAAACCGAAGCCAGGCCCCGGGAAAACTAAAGCCGTATCCACATCAGTTAGACAGATCTAATAGATAGATCTAGACCGGTCGAACAGCGTGGAGCTAGAAGCGGCTGAGAGCCTTGCCGCTAAACCAGTACCCGCTAAACCAACATCCATAATATGAACATAAACATATGGACACAAACTTAGCCTAAGGGAATAGGTCAGGTCTACCAACAGCCTGAATTGCGGGCTAGATTGGGGAACCACTGCCCACTGAGGGGGATAGCCCCCAGCGGCAGTCTATTCAGAGTTTATTCAGATTCGTCATCAGCCGCGGGGGCATCGTAGTCATAATCGTCTTCGGCCCCATCATAATCATCGTAATCCTCATCGGGGGCACTACGACCGTGGGATCCTTCGTAAATGGCATCCGCCAACTTACCCAGAATCAGCTTAATCGAACGGATGGCATCATCATTGCCAGGGATGGGCACATCCACCAGGTCGGGGTCGCAGTTGGTGTCTAGCAGCGAGATGATCGGAATCCCCAGCTTATGACACTCCGATACGGCGTTATATTCCCGCTTGATATCGACGATGATGGCCACATCAGGTACCTTGCGCATGGTTTTGATGCCACCTAGGTACTTTTGCAGCTTTTCTAGCTCACGGCGGAGTACCGCCGCTTCTTTTTTAGGACGCAGGTCAATGGCCCCGATCTCTTCCATCCGCTCCAGCTCTTTGAGGCGATCGGCCCGAGACTTGATCGTGGCCCAGTTGGTTAACATGCCCCCCAGCCAGCGCTGGTTGACGTAGTGGGAGCCACAACGGGAGGCTTCTTGGGCCACAATGCCCGCCGCCTGACGCTTGGTGCCAATGAATAAGAACTTTTGACCATTGCCAGCTGCATTCCGCACAAAGCCATAGGCTTCTTCGATGAGTTGTGCGGTTTGCACCAGGTCAATGATGTGAACCCCATTACGGGAGGTGAAGATGTACTGGTCCATCTTCGGGTTCCACCGTCGGGTTTGGTGCCCAAAGTGAACCCCCGATTCCAATAGTTCGGGTAGGGTAATAACAGCCATTTAGGTTTTCTCCTTTCGGGTTTATCCACCATCCGAACGCTCCCTCAATTAGCGAGAGACCCGAAATTTCGGATGTGCGATTTTGACAACCTTTCAAACATAACATAAGTGGGGCACACCGTTGCTGAGGGTATCGGGTAT
>SLIY01000271.1 GCA_007135385.1 Leptolyngbyaceae cyanobacterium CSSed165cm_216 | reverse complement strand
TTTGAAACCCTGCAAGACCTGATCCGAGCCCTCCTTGGCATTGGGGAAACCCAGGAAGCTGAGGCCCTGCAACAAGAGGCGACAGACTACATTCGGCGGGTATTGGCGGAGGCTGACCATCGACATGATCGCCAACAACAGTTGGGGCTCTGGTTAGCGAAGTTCCAGCAACTCACCGTGGATGCGGCCATCCAGGCGGGAGATTTCCCTCAAGCCCTGAGCACCGCCGAGATAGCAAAAAATGTCTGCCTGCGCTGGCTGCTGGACCTGGATGAGGTGCCCGACGTTACCTTCGCGGAAATGCAGGCGCTGGTGGATGAGCACACGGCGATGGTTTACTGGCACCTGAGCCCATCGGCCCTGACCACCTTTTTGCTGCTGCCGGGGGCCAGTGAGCCGGTGGTGATTCCGCCGCCAGACCTCGCTGTTGATCCTACCCAAGCCTTAGCCAACGATGAACGGCCCTTGGGGCTGAAGCAGATGGTGCGATGGGAGGACTGGCTGAGTCAGTGGAACCAGGACTATGACAATTACAGTTCTGCCCAAAATAAAACCGATAAGCAGCCAGCGGGTGCCCTGAGCGAAGTCGAAGGGCACAACTTTGGAGGGGCCAGTCATTTTGAGCAACCTCCTAAAACCGTAGAGCTTACGACCTGGCGCAGGGGGCATCCCTGGCGCACCCAGATGGCTAGCCGGTTAACATCCCTGGGCCAACTGCTAAACGTCGAGGCGATCCACGCCGCCTTGCAAGGCTATCCCATCCAGCGATTGCGGCTGATTCCCCACCGCGATTTGCACCGATTTCCCCTACACACCTTCTTCGACCAATACGACTGCACCTACCTGCCCAGTGCCAAAGTCGGACTCGATCGCCTGTCCCAAAGTCAGCCCCAGACCTATAAAGATTTGCTGATCGCAGAAAACCCCCAGAGCACCGCCACAGTCAAAACCCTGACCCAAAAGCTGGATGAGCTGCCCTTTGCCGAAGTGGAAGCTGAGCTGATTCGCCAACAGTTCCGGGAGGCCGGGGGTGACCAACCAGGGCAAATCACGACGCTAGAAAATCAGCAGGTGCCCTACGACCGCCTCTTAGGTGCGCTGGGGCAGGCCCAGGGTGTGTTTCACTTTACTGGCCATGGGCTGTACAACAGTCGCAACCCGGCCCAGTCTTGCTTGTTTTTAACCGGCGGCGATCGCCTCACCCTGGCCGATATCGTCCACCCCGCCCCAGACCTGGGCTATAGCGATTTGAGCCCCTATCAATTGGTGTTCCTGGCCGCCTGTGAAACCGGGGTGGCGGGCAACCAAACCATCACCGACGACTATGTGGGCCTGGTCAGTGCCTGCCTCAAGGCTAAGGCGGGCTGTGTGGTCAGTACCCTATGGCGCATTGAGTCTGGCTCCAGCCTGATTTTCGTCAGCCAGTTTTATCAGGCGTTGCTGGCCGGAGCACCCCCGGCCCAGGCACTCCGCAAAGCCCAGAACTTTCTCAAAACCGCCACCTACGACCAAATTACAACGACCCTCCAGGGTTACATCGATTTAATCGATCGCAGTGCGCTCGATCCAAACTCAAAAGACTCCATACAGCTCACCTTGAAGGATGAACTCGCACGGATGGGTTCAAACCCCCAAGCCGCTTCTACAATGGAGTCGCATCAGCCGCCAGGCTATCCCTATCGACATCCCTATTACTGGGCCGCCTATACGGTCTCTGGACTATGAAAGATACCGATAAACGAACCTTGCGATCGGTCTTGCTGACCCTGGGTTTGCAAGATGACCAAGCTCTATTGCCAGATAGCCTAATCAGCGCGTTCCAAGCCTTTGCCAATAACCCTAATGCCTCGGTTATGGAGCTGCATCGGGCGATAGTTGAGACTTCTCTGGCAGAAACCTACCAGAGAAGTCGCACCTGGTTGAGTGGTCTGGCCGCCGAGCAAGGTCTGGGGTGGGACTTTGGCCCAGACAATCAAGACGATGCCATCACTCGGGAACGGGAAAACATTGCCCGTGATACTGAGGAGGCCAATCGTCAGTGCAAAGCGCAACTGGCAGCGATCGACGCCAACTTGGATAAGGCCAAGCAAATTCTGGCCACACAGAACCCGATTCAGGCCATTCACCAGCTCGATGAGGCCCGCAAATCTTGATGATCGACCACGACCCGAAGGCCGACCTGACTCTGCATTACCCTGCCCTTGATTTATTTCTCTACGACCTACAGGATGGGCTGGGTAAGAGTGCGGCGGCGGTCGATCAAAAGCGGCGACAAGTCTGGCAGGGGATTTTGAATGGCCAGCTCACCGAAGCTGCCCTGGCAGAAATTAAGGGGCGGGAAGAAACCCTGTCGGGCTATATCGAGCTACTGGCAGAAAAACGCCTGCGGTTTTCGCCCCCCTACGATGGCTACTACTACCCGGTGAAGTTGGGCGACACCTTTGCCGTTATGGTTGACTGTTCTGGCAAATCCTGTGATGACGCTGCTTCTACCCTATCCTTGGCGGAACAGCTTCAACACATGAAAGCCGGTGTACAAGAACATGCCCGCATCATTCCGGGGCAGATGGGCCAGAGTTGGTTAATTTGGGGGCAATTGCCCGATAGCAGCCAGTCCCCAGAGGCCACGGCCCGTTTTCTTCATGATCAGTTGGCCTTGTTCCCCTCCCCCAACTGGGATCAAGATTGCCGAGGTCAAGGGCGCTATCAGGGAGCAACTCTGTTTGAACTCCAACGGCCCGACCAAACTCCTGATGGCCACAATCAGCATCACTACGCCCTGATTGGCCTATTCCCGGCCCATCTGTCTAAAGGGGAACTGCAAGGCATTATGGGTCAGTTCTACCGCCACCTAATGCGTCTATTCCACTACCGCAATAAAATATTGTGGGTCTATGAGCAGAGTTTTCAACTCAAAACCAGCCTGAAGGCGGCCACCAGTACGGTGCAAACCTTGACCGAACAACTGCCTGGACTGATTGCTCAGCCCAAGGTAGACCTAAACAGCCTTCAGCAAAATTTAGCCACCGCTCTCCAGATTGCTCAGCCCTACGCAACAAACCTGGGCTACTTTGCCGAGCAAGCCTCAACCATTGAGGTCAACCTTCAAAACTATGGCCTCCGATTAGACGCCATGGAAAAGCAAGATCCAGCTTGTGATTTGGTCTTTCTCAGGCACTTTGAAGAACTGGCCCAAGAAAAATACCTAGCCCAACTGCAAACCGATGAAAAGATTTTAACGGCTGGGTTTAAGCCCCTAGAAAACTACACCAAAACAGTGACGGGCATCATTGACATTGAGCGCAGCAAAAACGAGCGCAAACTGAACCTAACGATCGCCTCAGCCAGTGCTGGTTTGGGAGCCGCTTCCCTAGCCGCTTCTACCTTTAATGACCAGGCCAAGCAATTGGTGGCGGTGTGGATGCCGCCGCCCCAGGGGCAAACCCAGCCCCCGGTAACCAGCTATTTGATCAGCACCGCCCTCGCCTTTGGCGTCAGTGCTAGCGTGGGTGTATTGTTCGCCTGGCTAACCTACCGTTTACTCCGGCGACGAGGTTAGCCATCCCCAACATCATCCGCCAGATCAGGCCGTAGGACAAAACAAGACTTTCAGCGACTTGCGAGAGCTCTTTTGGGAGCCTATTTCAGTAGCAGTCCGTGTCGGGTTCTTATCCCTAGTACCACCTGGCATAAATACGACCACCTTTAGGGAGGGTGTCAGGTTTTAGGTGTCAGGTATCAGGAACGGTTGGCCGACTGATGTCCGCAGATTACTAGACTTATCCCTAGAGTTGCCGGTAAAACAGCGTCCGGCCCTGGCGATGACCCTTGCTAGCCCCTGGGAGAGAACTAACCCCCTGACAATACCCCCTGACAATAGGGTCGACGAAATGTTAACCTGGCGGTGCCCTACCGAGGCGATAGGGCGTATAAAATCATGCGACTCTCACAGGAATCTACGGGGATATTCTCCTGAATAACCTGATATTGAAGTAGTTGTTGGGGAACCTGCAGCAAGATTTTGGTGACATTTACAACAGGGGCTGGTTCCCAGCCGTGCCTGCTTGTAAACGGTGTGTCGAAGGGATAGGCATGAAGTTACGCGCTGAGGCTCCTAGTCAAGGGTGTCTTGCGCCTGGGGCAAGGTAATGGCGCATCCGGGGAGTCAATGCCCCCAGCCGTGATCTGAAGAATGAGGATTAGCATATGACTGCAAAGCTTTATTTAGGGGAAGCGATGGGGCTGCTGCTCAAAACACTGCCCTTTATTTGGATTCGCCTAGGCACCTATGCCCTCCTCGGTATTGGCCTAGGGCTTTATTTGGCTGTGGCAGCGGGGGTGGCTTGGCTGCTAGGGCAGATTTTGGGCTTTTTGGGAGTTCTAGTCTTTTTAGTTGCTATCGGTGGTGCCTGGGCCTTAGTGCAATGGGCTAAGCGTTATTTCTTTTACCTATTGCAGGCGGCCCACATTGCCGTCATGACGGAATATATCGTCTATGGCCGTGGCCCAGAGAGGGGACAGGTGCAATACGGTAAACAGCAGGTGATGAGCCGCTTTAAGGACACCAGCATTTTGTTTGCGGTGGATCGGCTCTTATACGGGGTAGTCACACGGATCAATCGCAGCTTCGCCCGCTTGACTCGTATACTTCCCATTCCCGGCATGAACAATTTGAATAAAATTGTGGAGCAGGTGTCCAAATTCTCGATTACTTACATTGATGCTGCTATCCTCAGTCGCGCCTACCAACAGCGGGAACAAAATATTTGGGCAGTTGCAGAGGATGGGGTAATTCTCTATGCCCAGTCCTGGAAGCCAGTGTTGAGCAATGCAGTAGCACTGACAATTATCAGCTATTTAGAGATGGTGGTGGTCCTGGTAGTGCTGGGCCTACCGGCGATCGCCCTTGGGGCGGTAGTTCCAATCCCCGCCGTTCGCACGTTCCTAGGGGTTCTAGTGTTGGTTGGGGTGTGGATGTTTAAGCTGGCCGTGTCCGATGCTTATGCGATGGCCGCCACCCTGTTAGCCTACCATCGTGCCACCGATGGCGTAGCCCCAAACCCAGAATGGAAAGCCCGCCTATCGGAGGCTAGCGAGCAGTTTCGCACCCTAAGCCAACGGGCTGCTAGTGCCGTCAGTGATGCCACATCTTTCCCGGGGGATAAGCCTGAGGTCGCTCCTGAATAAAGGGATTAGCAGGAAATGAGTGAGACTTACGAGATTAATCAGGCGTGCCAGGTGTACTAGTCCATCCATGGGCCGCTCAGGGACAACTAAGTTTGCACTTTAGGATGGCTTGTTATTATCCTAAATAGGTGGGTAATTGTGAAACATAGAGGATTGTAATGCTGGAGGGTTCAATTCTAAAGCAGTTGGTTGACGGCCGCACTGAGCCGGATACTACTCCTCTCAATTACGGCGTTTATTATAAAAATACCCTGGTCGCCCTCTGCCACGCCTTGGAAGATTACATTTTAACCTCAGGTTCCGCTCCTCTCGTCGTTACTGCGTTTCAACGAGGGAAGTGGTACTTGCAAGAAGCGGATCGCTACGGCGCGATCGCCGATAAAGCCCAAAAAATTGTGATCATGGCCTCCCCTGAGGCTGGCTTCCATGACCACCCCACCAGCCAATGCCCCAATGTCACCCTGGTGGATTTGGCCGACAACGATCCAGTGGCCCAAGAATGGCACCTGATGATCCTGTCCCCAGACTACACGGCCATGGTGCTGTGCCAAGAGCTGTCAGAGGCTGACTACGGCAAAGCCGGGGTGCCCGACAATGACCTAGAACGGAAATTCTACGGCTTTTGGACCTTTGAACCAGTCCTGGTGCGGGAAACCGTGGAACTGGCGATCGCCCATGTGGACCCATACAACCCGACACTAGCCGCCGAGTTAACGGCTGCCCTGGATCACCTGCGCCAGCAAAACCCAGCCATGGATAACCCTGAAGCGGCAGATGTGGGCCATGCTGTCACCCAGGTGGTGCAGTACCTGCAAGACCGGCGACAGGATCTCCAGGGTGATCGCACCTTGCAACTGCTAGAAGACTTGGATCAAAACCTGGTTTCTAACGAATTGCAAGCCTTTTTGCGGATGGCCCAACTGGTGGACCTGTGTGACCCGGTCAACCCCTTTGCCTCTAGTGAAGTCGTCGCCTTCTTGGAAATGATGGGGCAATTGCTGGAGTTACCCGCCTGGCAACTCCAGCGACTGCGGGTGGCTGGCATGCTGCATCGCATTACCCCCGTGGCCGATGCATCCCCCCTAGAGACAGAGGCCCCCAGTTGTCCCCTGATCACTGAAGTGCAGGCTTTGCGACTGATGCCCCGCCTGCGCGCCATCGCCGCCATTATCACCCATCAAAGCGAGCGTTGGGATGGCAAAGGGCATCCGGCAGGGCTAGCCGGTGATGCAGTTCCTTTAGAATCTAGAATGTTGGGGTTAGTGGGAGAATTTCAGCGACGCTTGGCCCAAGCCCGCCAGCAGGCGCCTGAGTCCGCGCCAGTAGCCACGCTACTGACCCAGGTCTTGGCTAGCTGCCAGGCTGAAGCTGGAGAACGTTGGGATCCAAAGCTAGTAGAAATCTTAGGTCTAATGGTGATGGGGTTACAGCAGGGTATGAGTTTACCGATGATTCCCACTAAAATTACTTTGGGAGCAGGGTTGTTAAATCCTGACCTTGACGATCAAGCTCCGCTATTTCAGTCCTCCTCAGAACTATTGTCTCGCTAATGATGCCCGTGCCTACAGACGCCCTTGATATGACCGCGATTCGGGCTGGAAAGTTGCGCCATCTGCCCGGTGTCGATCTCGAAGATGAAGACCTCGCTAGTTGTGATTTAGGGGGCATTCACCTGCCTGGAGCCAATCTGGTGGGCGTGAACTTCAGTCGCTCATCCCTCTACAAGGCTCATTTGGAAGGAGCCAACCTGATGGGGGCGAGGTTAGTGAGCACCGACCTGCGAGCCAACCTCTGGGGCGCCAATTTGATGCAGTGCGACCTCAGCGGCGCAGATCTGCGCGGGGCCAATTTGCGGGGTGCTAACCTGATGGGAGCCCGCCTGGGAGGAGCTAGCCTGGGAGGAGCTTTTTTAAGCGGTGCTAATTTGATCGGTATCAATTTGCAAGGGGTCGACCTGCGCGGGGCCGATTTACGCGGTGCAAACCTCAGCGATACTAGCCTCAAAGGGGCTGATCTAGCCCAAACAGACTTGACCGGGGCAAGACTCGATAACGCTAACCTGGAAGAGGCCGACCTGCGCGCGGCTAACCTGGCCGGGGCCTCCTTCATCGGGGCTAATTTGCTCTGTGCCAAACTGAGCAGTGCCCAGCTTGACGGCGTTAACCTGACTGGTGCCTGCCTGATTGGCACCATCCTGGATCGATAACCCTAGTCCTTGCAGGCAGAGATCAGTCGATCCTGCATAAAATCAAGGGCTTAGGAACTTGCAGAAAAATAAGGTATCCGTTGCTCGGACTTGCTCCCAAAGGGAGAAAACCTGGTCCCCTGGTACACCCTTAATCCGCAGATCCCTTCCCGGTGTAATTCCACCTGAAGGGCTTGGCTAAGGCAGGACTCAGATTGATGGGTGTTGAGACAATTTATCGATATCCAGCCCAGCCGCCTTAGAGCGAACTGGAATCCAGGCTGGCGGCTTCTTCGGGGGACTGGGGCAGGTGCAGGCCACATTCCTGCTTCAGTCCCTTAAAGCGGGTGTCCCGTTCATTGTCATCCTCGGCGGTGATCGGGCGGCTAGAGTGCCAGTCGCCCACAGTGACATAGCCCTGGTCAAACAGGGGATGGTAGGGTAAATCGTGGGCCGTCAGGTACTGATACACGTCCTTAGACGACCATCGCAGAATCGGCAGCAACTTATACAGCCCCCCCTGTTGGCCGATCCGATCGAGGGACTTGCGGTGGTCCGTTTGATCCGCCCGGAGGCCGGTCAGCCAGGCGGTGGCCCCCAGTTCTGCTAAGGCCCGCTGCATCGGTTCCACCTTGCGAATTTGGTCGTAGCGGTTGAGGGACTCTACATCGTGCTGCTCCCACAGCTTGCCGTAGAGGGCTTCCATGCGGGCTGGGCTGATGGCAGATTGATAGACCTTGAGGTTGAGGTTTAACCGCTGGGTCAGCTCATCGGCAAACCGATAGGTTTCTACCGGCAGATATCCCGTATCAATCCAAATCACCGGGATATCGGGTACTACCTGGGTGACCAAATGCAGCATCACCGCCGATTGAATGCCGAAGCTGGTGCTCATCACTAGACCCTCGCCAAAGGTGTCATAGCCCCAGCGCACTAGACTGGTGGCATCGGCATCCCCCAAGTCTCGATTAATAGCTTTTAAATCGAGCACAGGACTCACCTGCCTCTTGCCGTGCAGTAGGGCGGCATGTGACATGGGGTTACTCCTTATGAACCTGGGCAACGGGACGACAAGATGACATATATCATCCCTTATAGTCCGACAGTAGACCATCTTTAGATCATAGATGACCGCGATCGCACAATTTTGTCAAAATAGACCAATTATTTCCGGTAAACCGACCTAAGGGGATCCATATTTTGCCCATAGACCTGGAGAAAAATCCCCCGTAGAATGGCCTCCATTGTGAATTTTTTTGGCCAACCAAAGGCGATCGCCATGACCCTAGACCCGTCTTACCCCCGTGACCTGATCGGCTACGGTGCCCATCCCCCCCATCCCCAGTGGCCCAACAATGCTCGGATTGCCGTACAGTTTGTGATCAACTACGAAGAAGGGGGCGAAAACTGTATTCTCCACGGCGATCGCGCCTCCGAAGCGTTTTTATCCGAAACCGTCGGTGCTGCGCCACTGCTGGGGGTGCGCAACATGAATATGGAGTCGATGTACGAGTACGGCAGTCGGGCCGGGTTCTGGCGACTGCATCGGCTGTTTACCAGTCGGGGGCTGCCCGTAACGGTGTACGCCGTGGCCATGGCCATGGCCCGCAACCCCGATGCCGTCGCCGCCATGGTTGAGGCTGACTGGGAAATTGCCAGCCATGGCTATCGCTGGATTGACTACCAGTATGTCGGGGCTGACACGGAACGAGACCACATTCGTCAGGCGATCGAGATTCATACCCAGGTGGCTGGCACTCGCCCCCTGGGCTTTTACCAGGGACGCAACAGCCCCAACACTCGTGCCCTGGTGGTCGAGGAGGGGGGCTTTCTCTACGACGCCGACAGCTATGCCGATGATCTGCCCTACTGGGTCACCGACTACGGCCAGCCCCACCTGGTGATTCCCTACACCCTCGACAACAACGACATGCGGTTTGCCACCTACGCCGGATTCAACTCGGGGGATCAGTTCTTTACCTATCTGCGGGATGCCTTCGACACCCTCTACGCCGAAGGGGAAGCAGCCCCAAGAATGATGAGTGTGGGATTGCATTGCCGCCTAGCCGGTCGTCCCGGTCGGTCCGCCGCCCTGGCTCGATTTTTAGACTACGTGCAGGGGCACGATCACGTCTGGATCTGCCGCCGGGTCGATATTGCTCGCCACTGGCACCAGCACCATGCTTTGGGCTGACATCATCGCCCAATTCCCCGCCAGGGCGGACACACCGGTCCGCCCCTACGCCATCTCCCCACCTCCCCCAGCTCCCCTATGTCAGAGAAAAACCACAATAGAAGGGGACAGAACGATCTACCCTAGGTGAAACGATCCCTATCCACCGTTGTCTAGTTCTGGTTGAGGTGTGGCTATGCCCCCATTAGCTTTGGCAAACCGCGTTACCCGGGTGACGCCATCAATGACCCTGGCAATTTCTGCTAAGGCCAAAGCGATGAAAGCAGATGGTTTGCCCGTGTGCAGCTTTAGCGCCGGGGAACCGGACTTTGATACCCCCGACCACATTAAAGCCGCAGCTAAAGTCGCCCTCGACCAGGGAAAAACTCGCTATGGTCCAGCTGCCGGAGAACCGGCCCTGCGTCAGGCCATTGCTAACAAGCTGAAAGCCGACAATAACCTGAGCTATGGTCCCGAAAACATTATCGTCACCAACGGCGGCAAGCATTCCCTCTACGGTTTGATCATGGCCCTGATTGAGCCGGGGGATGAGGTGATTATTCCGGCCCCTTACTGGGTCAGCTATCCGGAAATGGTCACCCTAGCGGGGGGCACCCCGGTGATTGTACCCACCACTGCCGACCAGGGCTATCGTATTACCCCAGAACAGCTGCGCCAGGCCATTACCCCCAAGACCAAGCTGTTTGTGCTCAATTCTCCCTCGAATCCCACTGGCATGGTGTACAGTCCAGAGGAAATTAAAGCGCTGGCGGATGTAGTGGTTAAGGCTGACATTTGGGTGGTGTCAGACGAAATCTATGAAAAAATTCTCTACGATGGCGCTACCCACCTGAGTATTGGGGCCGTCTCCCCTGCTGCCTTTGAGCGCACCATCATTAGCAATGGCTTTGCCAAGGCCTACTCTATGACCGGCTGGCGGGTGGGCTACCTGGCCGGGCCAGCGGAATTGATTAAAGCGGTGGGTACCCTGCAAAGCCACAGCACCTCGAATGTCTGTACCTTTGCCCAATACGGTGCGATCGCCGCCCTGGAAGCATCCCAGGACTGTGTCGCCACCATGGGGCGGGCCTTTGCCGAGCGTCGCCAGGCGATCATTCAGCGCTGTCGCAGTATTCCTGGGCTTAGTTGTGGCGTCCCCCTTGGGGCCTTTTATCTGTATGTCGATATCCAACCCGTAGGCCTTTCCTCCTTGGACTTTTGCACCCAACTGCTGGATGAACACTATGTGGCCACCATCCCCGGCATCGCCTTCGGTTCAGAAGGCACGATTCGGATCTCCTACGCCACAGATATGGAAACCATCCACTCTGGCATGGACCGGCTGGCAGACTTTGTTAACGCCCGTATGGGTTGAGGGTAGCCATCAGATATATAACAACTAGTGTAGGCATCTATAGTTTTGGCAAAAAGCAGGAATACTAGGAACGGACCAATGGTCGCTCTTGATGCATGGGTGTTTTTCTGTCGAGGTCAAAATTTAGATCTGCTCTAAGCCGTGTTCCCTTACGAATGCTGCTGGTTGTTCCCTTTGTGGTCCAGGTATCCGCCGCTGTGGGGCTAACGGGCTGGCTATCGATTCGTCATGGTCAGCAAGCGGTCAACAATGTGGCTACCCAGTTGCGCGACTCCGTTGCCTATCGCATTGAGTATCAGCTAGAGGATTTTCTGGCCGTACCTCACCTCGTGAATCAGCTGAATCACGATGCGGTGGTGCTGGGGCAGTTGGACCCGGATGATCCAGACGCCCTCTCCCGCCATTTCTTACAACAAGCCCATACCTTTGAGTCGGTGGCCTCGATCTTTTTTGGCCATGCCAATGGCAAGTTTATTGGCCATAGCTACCTGGGGGGTGAGCAGCACCAGCATATCCAGGGGAGGTCGTCCCTGGGGGAAGACATTCGGTTTACCGTGATTGACCCCGACGGCCAAGCTCTAGAGTTACTCAACGTCGTTCCAGGGTGGGTAACTCAGACTCGCCCTTGGTATCGGGCCGCAGAACAGGCTAGGCAGCCAGTGTGGGGCGAGATTTTTCCGTACCATGCGTTTCCGATGCTGGCGGTGTCCACCTCGATGCCGGTCTATGGCGAGGATGGGGAGCTGATTGGCGTGTTTGGCAACAACTTCTTTTTGCCGCAAATCAGTGATTTTCTGAGCAATATTCAGGTTAGCGATCACGGTCAGGCCTATATTATCGAACGGTCGGGGCTGTTGGTGGCTAGTTCCACCCTGCCCCACCCCTATGAGATCGTCGATGGCCAGCCCCGACGGCTCTATTCCATCACCAGCCCTGACCCCTTGATTAAGGCCAGTAGCCAGTTTTTGATGCGCGCCTACGGCGGCATGTTGGAGGATGTTCAAACCTCCACCCAGTTTGAGTTTTCTCTGGATGGCCAGCGACAGTTTATGCAGGTGGTACCGTTTACAGACTCACAGGGGCTGGATTGGCTGATTGTGGTGGTCATGCCCGAGAGTGACTTTATGGCCCAAATTGAGAGCAATCGCCGGAATACGATTGCCCTATGTGCGCTGGCGCTGATGGTGGCGATCGCATCGGGTTTGGTCACCAGTCGCTGGATTGTTGGCCCCATTCAAGCCTTTAGCCAAGCCTCCCAGGCGATCGCTCGCGGTGACCTAGATCAGCAGATCAGCCATACGGGGCTCAAAGAACTGGAAGGGTTGGCCCTAGCGTTTAACACCATGGCCGTCCGGTTAGAGTCTTCGTTTAATGATTTGAGAACGTCCAAGCTGAAGCTAGAAACTGCTAATGCCGAAATTAACCAGCAGGCTGAGGTATTTCGGCTAATTGCCGAGAACATGAGCGATTTGGTGTGCTTGCACACCGCCACTGGCGAGTATGTCTACGTCAGCCCTTCGGCAGAATGGCTGCTGGGGTACCCCCCCAGGGCGCTGTTGGGAAAACACCCCTGCGAACTGGTGCATCCTGCCGATCAACCGCTCTGCCACCCAGAGCAATCACCCCAGGTACTCGCTGGTGTCACCTCCGTTGTCACTCTCCGCATGCGTCACCAGCTGGGCCACTACATTTGGGTGGAAACCTTTACCCGCCCGATTTTGGACAACAAGGGCAGGGTTCTCCAACTCCAAACTGCCGCCCGCGACGTGACTGAGACCATGCGTATGCGCCGCCAACTCGAGCATGACGCCTTTCACGATAGCCTCACGGGTCTGCCCAATCGTAAGCTGCTAGAGCAACGGCTAGACCAGTCATTGCGCCGGGCCTGGGCTCATCCTAGCTATCAGTTTGGGCTGTTGTTTATCGATCTAGATCGCTTCAAAGTAATTAACGACAGCCTGGGCCACTTGATTGGGGATGAACTGCTGATTGAAATGGCCAGCCGCCTGAAATCTTCAGTCCGCCCCAGTGACATGGTGGTGCGCCTGGGGGGAGATGAGTTTATCGTGTTGCTGGATGACATCTCCGATATAGACTCGGTCACTCGCCATACGAAACGTATCTTAGCAGCGCTGCGCCAACCATTACAGCTCAGCAGCCACGAAATCTACATCACCGTTAGTA
>SLIY01000070.1 GCA_007135385.1 Leptolyngbyaceae cyanobacterium CSSed165cm_216 | reverse complement strand
TTCTCGAAAAATTTATCCGGTTGTACCGGGTTGTGAAGCCTGAATCAGTCCCTTCGCGGCGGCCAGCAATGGTCGTTACCCCAGCCCCTTACCCCCTCTCGCCGCGCCGAACTGTGGGGCGGTCGCCTCGCCATGGTGGGGTTGACAACGACCGTGGTGGCGATCGCCGTTAGAGCGGGCCTTTGATGAAATAGATATCGGGTGCTAGGTTTCAGGTGTGGGTGACAGGTGTCACGAAAAAAAACGATACCCAGTACCCGCCCCCGCTCCCCCAACGTCAAAACAGCTATTTCCTATGCCCCAGTCTATCGATATTGCTTGCGGTTTCTTAGGCGGCACCATCTTCTCTGTGGAAGGTGGCTACCGGGTGTTACAGCATCCCCGCCCCGAGCGGCGGTTTGACCGTATTGCCGATGCTCGCTGGTTTCTGGCCATTACCTGGTGCGATCGCTGGGATACACCGGCGGGCATTCTGACCCACGATGGGCGGCTGTCGTTTCAAAACCAGGCGGCCTTAGCCCTGGGCGAAACGCTCTTTTTACCCTTGGAACATCGTCGGGCTGTCTTTGATGGCAGCCTCACCCTAAACCATTGGGAGACGGGGGACTACCTGATTCCCCAGCGGCCCAATCAACCCAGTCATGGGCTAGAGATTCTGGGCATAGAGATCGATCCTCGCTATGGTCGAGTGGCCCTGATTAGGATCAAAGACGGCAGCTTGGCGTGAGCGAACAACGCCCCTGTACCCGACATCTAACCGTGATCCCCATCGGGCCGAATCCCCTATCGGCCAGGGTCAAATCAAATAGGCCACTGTGACGCCGGTACCGCCGTCGGCCTGCTCGACGGCTTCAAACCGCTGCACTTGGGGATGGCGCTGCAAGTACTCTTGCACCCCCCGCCGTAATTTCCCAGTGCCATGGCCGTGGATGATCCAGATCGCGCCGCTGCCCTGGGCGATCGCCGATTCAACTGCAGATTCTGCTTCAGCCACCCGCATGCCCCGCAGATCAATGGTGTTACGAGCGGTGCGCACCGCTGGGGCTGGCGGGCCGGCCTGGGCCACCGGTACGGTAGTTTGGGGTTTGGGTTTCGTCGGCATGTCTGCCTTTTCACCCCGTAGGGACTCAATCTCCGCTAGGGTGACGGTGGTTTTCATTAACCCAAACCGAACGGTAAGTTTACCGTCGTCGTCAGGAACCGTCAGCACCTCAGCGGTTTGGCCCAGACTGGGCAGACGCACCCGATCGCCCACCTGAGGCTTAAAGCCTGGCTGGGGTTGGGCGGCTGGGGCCGACTGAGGCGGCAGATTGGCCTGGGCAATGGCGTCGATGGCGGCGGTGGCCTGCTGGGCGTCTTGGGCGGTGGGTTCCCCCTGCTGCAAACGGCGGATGACTTTGGCAATGTCCCGTTTGGCGGCGATGATCGCCTGCTGGATGGCCGTATCTTGCTGCGATCGCAGTTCCCGTTCTCGCTCCCGCAGCATTTCAGCCTTACGACGCACCTCATTATGCAGCTTCTCGGTTTGGGCCAGTAGGGCCGCCGCCTCGTTAGATTTACTCTCCTGTTGTTTGCGCTGAGCCTCCAGGCCAGCAATCACCTGGTTGACATCCGATTGAGACCCCATCCCCATCCATGCGGCGGCCTGGTCTACCACCAGTGGGCTTAGCCCCAGACGCCGGGCAATGGCCAGGGCATTCGATCGGCCTGGAATACCCCATAACAACCGATAGGTGGGAGATAAACTGGCCTGATCAAACTCCACCGAGGCATTTTCAAACCGGGGGTCCTGGTACTTTAAGGCTTTTAGTTCGCCATAGTGGGTGGTGGCCACCGTCAACCGGGCGCTATCAGCCAGGTGCTTTAGTAGGGCCATAGCCAGGGCCGTGCCTTCGCTGGGGTCGGTACCCGCGCCGACTTCGTCCAGTAGTACCAGGGCATTGGCGGGGGGTGGGGGAGTAGGAGAGGGAGAGAGGGGGAGAGGGGGAGGGGGGGAGTGATGGAGTGATGGAGTGGGGGAGTGGGTGCCTGGCTCCTGGACTTCTGGTTCCTGGACTTCTGGCTGCGCGCCATCTAGGGCCGCCAAAATGCGTCCAATCCGGCGAATGTGCCCCGAAAAGGTGGATAGACTCTGCTCAATCGATTGTTCGTCCCCAATGTCAGCTAAAACCTGTTCAATCCAGGGGAGTTCTACGGGTTCCCGAGCCGGCACAAACAGGCCGGCTTTGGCCATCAACACGGCCAGTCCCAGGGTCTTGAGGGTAACGGTTTTGCCGCCAGTATTGGGGCCAGTAATCGCCACCACCCGCAGCTGGGCTGACATGAGTACATTAATTGGCACCACCTCAGGCCCCTGCTCGTGGCGCTGCTGCCAGACTAGTAATGGATGGCGTAGGTGCCGCAGGGTAATGGCTTCATCCGCAGTGGTAAAGCGGGGGGGGTTAGCCTCTAGCCATAGGGAATAACGGGCTCGGGCGCTGGCTAAATCGAGCCCAGTGACCACCGCCAATAAGTCTTCTAAGTCCTCGGCTACGGCTGCGACTTGCTCCGTCAACTGCCGCAGAATCACTTCTGCCTCCGCTTTTTCCTGCTGCTGCAGTTGGCGTAGGCTGTTGCCCAGGTTAACCACCGCTTGAGGCTCGATATACAGGGTGGCACCACTGGCTGAGGCATCATGAACGATGCCGGGGATGGCCTCTTTTTGGGGAGCTTTGACTGGTAGCACAAAGCGATCGCCCCGTTGGGTAATCAACGGCTCTTGCAGGGCTCCCGCCTGACGCTGCATAATCCGCTGCAACCGCTGTTGTAAGTCCTGCCGAGTGGTTTTCAGCTGATTCCGTAAAATCGCTAACCTAGGGCTGGCTCGGTCAGTAACATCGCCGCGATCGTCAATACAATGATGGATATTTTGTTCTAGCTCCGGATAAGTGCGCAGGTTTGCCACCAGAGCTTGCAGCACCGGTAAGTCCTCAGGAGACTGGCTGTCAATGGTACGGCGCAGTTGGCGAGCCCCATTTAAGGTAGAAGCCACCGCCAGCAGCTGATCACCGCCTAAGAGCCCTTGTCGCTGGGCCCGCAACAGGGAATCTCCAATGTCACGAATACCGCCAAAGGGTAACCCCTGTCCCTGTTGATCGAGCCAGTAAACCTCTTTGGTCTGGGCCAGCAGTCGCTGACTATCCGCTTCAGTGGCAGGTATGGTTATCTGCTGGGCCGCCAGGGTGCCCAGCTTGGTTGCCGCAAACGTGGAGAGGTGCAGACACAGCCGGGGCCACTCCAGTAAGTCTAGGGTTTCTTGGTGAATCAACAGCTACTCAGCTAACAAAGCACAAATATTTAGGACTTTCTTTAGTATAGAGTTCCATTCCCATCCCAGGGTAACGGCTGATATAAAGCGGCAAGTATCGGGGCCGTTCAGGGATTTGGGGGCAAGTGCCGGGTGTCGGCTGTCGGCATCCCCTCTTGGGA
>SLIY01000359.1 GCA_007135385.1 Leptolyngbyaceae cyanobacterium CSSed165cm_216 | reverse complement strand
CTGATCTATTTGAGTGGGTTGTCGACCACATGGGTGATCTTCCCCTCGCCCGTCAGTCACTAAAAGCACAAACCCTCAATCCCTTTCACTTAGAGGGTTTCCCGGCTTAAATTACACTCCCGGCTGAGCAACTGGAAACCGCTTATGGAGGACCGCCACCATTATCGCTGCTTCCTGCCGCGATCGCCCCTGAGCCATAGTTAATCACGGGGAGTCGGCCAGATGTAGCCCAAATCATCAATCCTCAAGGGAGTATCGGGAAAGTCGCGCTGAGTAAAGTTGCGCACCAGCACCACCCCCTGAAAATGATCATCCAGATAGGGGACACCGTTGCGATCGAGGGCGACGGGAATAATCCGGCCATTGACGAAGTCCCCCTGGGCGTTCAGGTGCGCCTCCAAAATCAGCGATACCCCCAAAGGGCCCTGGGTGGATAGGGTGCGATAGCCCAAGAAATTACCCAGAGAATAGGCAATTAACTTGTCGTTATAAAGCTCGATGGCGCGCGGCACGTGGGGGCCGTGGCCCAACACCAGGTCAGCCCCATGGTCAACGACGGTGCGGGAGAACTGCACCACATTGCCTCGGTTTTCGCCATAGAAAAATTCGGTTTCGTTGCGGGTGTAGATGGCGTTAGTCCCTTCTTTGCCCGCATGGAACGAGACAATGACCAAATCGGCCTGTTGCTGAGCGGTTTGTACCAGGTGAATGGCGGTATCTAGATCATGGACGGTGTTGTGATGATTGAGAGTGCTAAAGCCAATCATGGCCACTGTGATTCCCTGCACCTGCATCAGGGTGATGTCACCTTTGCGACCTACGGCCTTCATCCCCTCCGCCTCAATGTGAGTCACGGTGTCTTCAAATCCCTGCTCAAAAAAGTCGAAGGTGTGGTTATTGGCCACACTCAGCACGTTAAACCCAGCTACTTTGAGCACGCTGGCGTACCAGGGTGGGGTGCGAAAAGCAAAGGTCATGGAACGACTAGTGTCTTTGGCACTGCGGGGAACGTCGGTGAGGGTACTTTCAAAGTTGCCAAAGACGATATCGGCATCCCCCAGATGGTATTGAATGCTGCGGAACAGGTAGCGCCAATCCTGGGGCAGGCGATAGGTCTGGTAATCGGTGCCAGGGATAATATCGCCGACGGCTTTCACTGTAATCAGGGGCGGCGCTTCCAGGGAACTGGGGAGCAGGGCGGTGGCCTGGTCTGTCGACAGCATTGGGTTGAACGGGGCAACATCCAGGGGGGAAGCATTCTCCTGGGTCAGCTGTTCCGGGAGCGGATCGTCCCCCTGGGGTAGGTCGGTGTCGGTAACGATCGCCTCTGCCGCATCTACACTAGTCTCCACTTGGGTGGCTTGCTGGGTATAGTGCCATTGGGTTACCCCTGCCCCCAGGCCAGACCCTAAAGCCACCGCTGCCGGTAGGATGATCCACCGTCGCCAGCGGCGGCGGCTAGTGCTCTGGGCCAGGGGCGCTGAGGCTGGGGGCGGGAGGGGAGAAGGGGCCGCAACGGCGATCGCAGCGGTATCGACTGACAGCTTCTGGGGGCGATCGGCCCCTGGGGGTAAGGCAAACACCTGCTGCCAGCGCTGGGGAAAGAGCTGATTGCGGCCATCTACCACCTGGAGTTGACGGATTCCAGCCAGGTTAAGGGCGACGATTTCCCCATAGATGATCCGGCCATAACTCTCTGGGCCATCTAGGTTGGCGGTGGTCAAAAATACATAGAGGATATGATGGCGTCTAGAGACCTCCAAATCCAGGCTACTCTCCCCCAGCGTGGCTGATAGGAGCTGGCCGATCGCCTGCAAATCGCCCCCCTGAGCCTGTCGACGCAGATCAGCCCGTTGCCCGCATGTTGCGGGCGAATTGACCTGGGGCTGGGAAGGACGGTCCATGGGGTAGTGATCGCCTATAGGGCAGAGTAACTACCCCAAATCATACGGAATTTCCCTAGCGGCGGACAATTTTCCCCAATAAAAATTGCTGGGTCGGCTCAATGGAGACCTGATCGACATCCCCCTGGGCAAACACGTAGTCTTTGTTTTGCCAGAGGGGGACATAGGGCACATCATCGGCCATCATCTGCTGCAACTCAGCCATAATGGCCTGGCGAGTCTGGGGATCTTGCTCGGCCCGCTGTTGGGCAATTAGATCATTAGCCTCGGCCCTGTAGTAGAACGATCCATTGGCTTGGGAAGCCCCTTCCACACAACCCGCTGGGGTGCCATTCTCACAGCCCAAAAACGGCTGGATAAAGGTATCGGGGTCGTAGTAGTCGGGATACCAGTTGGACAAAATAATTGGGTAGATACCTCGGCCCACGTTCTCCCAGAGGGTGGCTCCTTCTGTGTTCTGCACCTCTACGGTGACCAACCCAGGCAGGGCGGTCTCGATGGACTCTTTTAGGGTATTGGCCACAATGCTGCGGGGGGTAGAGGCTGAGGGATACCAGACCTCAATGGTGAGGGGGTTATCTTCGCTGAACCCAGCCTCTGTCAGCAGTTCCTCCGCCAGCTCAAAGTTGCCATCTCCATAGGCGTCTTGGAATACGGGTTCAGCCACATCAAAGCTGGCGGGAATTAAGCTATAGAGGGGTTCGGCCTGGCCCTGAAACACCCGATCGTTGATCAGGGGGCGGTCGATCATGGCCGCGATTGCCTGGCGCACCCGCACATCATCCAGGGGCTCAATGGTCTGGTTGAGGGACATGTAGTTGATTACATTGGTGCCTGCTTCAATCACCTGCCACCCCCCAGAGGTCGCTTCGCGTTCTAGGCTGGCCACTTGTTCCGGGTCCAAAGTCTGGTAGGCCACATCCAAACCACCAGTGCGAAAGGTGTTGTAAAGATTAGCTGGGCTGGTGAAAATTTGGATATCAATCCCCTGGTTAGCAGCAGCCTCCCCCCAATAGTCGGGGTTGGGGTCCAGTCTGATGGAGTCGCTGGTAAACGCCGCCAGTTTGTAGGGACCGCTGCCCACAAAGCTATCGGGACGAAACTGGCCGGCCCCAATCTCATACTGCTCGGGGGACACTGGGGTCACCCCAGAAAAACTGAGTAGGGCGGGGAACGCCGCAAAGGGAGCACTGAGGGTGAGGGTGAGTTCGTATTCTTCCGTGGCCTCGGCAGAGATAATTTTGTCGGAGAGCAGGTAGGCTGGACGCCCACCGTTCTCCATAAATCGTTGAATGGAAAACGCCATCACCTCGGCATTGAAGCGGGTGCCATCGTGCAGGGTGACATCATCGCGCAGGGGAATGGTGTAGGTGAGGCCATCGTCGCTGATGGTGGGCATGGCCGTAGCCAACTGGGGCACCAGGGTGGTGGTGCCAGGTTCATAGGTATAGAGGCGATCGCCCAAGTTATAGAGCAAAATCCCCGGAAACGTTTCATAGGCATCCGCTGGGTCTAGGGTGCGGGCGGTGAGGGTAGTGCCTATGCTAATTCGGCCATCCCCAGTTGGCGCTGCCGGATCTGGCTCAGCCTCTGGGGTGCAACCTAGGGCAATCGCAAAACACAGCCCAAATAGCCCCAATAGCCGTGCCGTTCGTCGCCATTGTCGTCGCCCCCAGGCATGCTTTAACCGACGTAACTGTAATCCCAAAACATTCATCGCGTTTATTAACTGGCCAACACTGGCCTAGTTGTATCACCTTTGGGGGTAAGCAGACATAAAAACTGCCCCGAGGCTATCTACGTTTAGCGTCGGAGACTAGAGCCTCAGGAGGGCTTCAACATAAGTACATGGACACGATTAGTGACTGACTGATCCTTGATCCGGCCTTCGACTCCGCTCAGGCCTCATCGACTCCGCTCAGGCCTCATCGACTCCGCTCAGGCCTCATCGACTCCGCTCAGGCCTGGTCGATTCTGCTCAGGCCTCATCGACTCCGCTCAGGCCTGGTCGATTCTGCTCAGGCCTGGTCGATTCTGCTCAGGCCTCATCGACTCCGCTCAGGCCTGGTCGATTCTGCTCAGGCCTCATCGACTCCGCTCAGGCCTGGTCGATTCTGCTCAGGCCTGGTCGCTGGTTGAGCGGAGTCGAAACCAGCAACGTTGAGCCCTTTAGTTTTGTCCACCTACTGACAGCGAGGCGTTTCCCAAAGCCTGAACTTCAGAAGCCAGGAGCTTCATCAGACGTCCCGGGGTAAATCTCTGCCCCCTGGACCGGCATTCTCTGGATCAGAGGTCTAGGCTGATTATTCGGTAGTTGCGACAGGTTGAGAGGGGGATTTAGAAGAAGACCTAAATCGCTGCCATAGGGCGTCGGTGAGCAGGTGGCAAAGCAGCCCCAAGGGGCCAGCAAACAAACATAAGGCTAGGGAGTGACGGGTGAAGACACCGCTGTCTTGACCTTGCCAATAGATCCAGCGGCCGACAAACAGGTCAAAGGCGACAAAATGCACCCAACCGGTGGCGGTGACATGGGGGCTGGCGAAGAGGGCGGCCAAATCCACCAGATTCAAGTTGGGATCGGCTAAGGCTTCGATACCCTGCACATTGCTAAAGCTAGTGACAAACAAAAACAGATAGAGGCCAGCCAGGGCGGCAAACGGCAGGAGTGAGCCCATGACGGTGCGGGTGAGCTTGGCATTGGGCACCAGTACCATCAACGTCCAAAAGGGCAGCACAAATAGGTTGGCGCCGTTAAACAGCAGGTCCAGTAGGGAAGGATCGACAATCATGCAGACAATGAAGTTGAAGGACTCGTTTTAGCGGGTTCCAGCCAGACACCTGATCCAGAGCCTTGGCAATACCAGTGCTGCTGGCTGCGCCTAGCGTCTGGGATGGGGAGGTTTTTTAGCTGGAATCCTCCTGGAATACTCATAGTGTAGGGGATGACCTTAGTTCAGGCAGGCGATCGCCCCTGTCTGATTCTGATCGTGGTTCGAGGCAATTGATTCTGTACGATGGGAACAGACGATGCTGTACCACCCGCTTACCTATGACCCTGACCGAGCAAATGCTGGCTGACCTGCCGGGTAACCCATTGCAGGGATTGACTAAGGCCGATGAGCTGTGGTTGCGCTATCGTACTGGCCAGCTACCCGAGTCGGCGGTGATTCAAACCAGCCACCAACCCCTGGGCGAGACTGATTGGGATGTGGTGATCTGTGGGGGTACCCTGGGTATTTTGCTGGGGGCTGGGTTAGCCCAGCGGGGTTGGCGGGTCGCTCTGGTAGAGCGCGGTGTTCTGCGGGGGCGGGATCAAGAATGGAACATTTCCCGCCGAGAATTAGAGGCGCTGACGGATCTGGGGCTGCTGACCGATGACGAGCTGGAGCAGGCGATCGCATCTGCCTACAACCCGGCCCGCATTCAGTTTTGGGGTCACGATCCGGTGTGGGTCACCAACGTGCTGAACATCGGGGTAAATCCGGTGATCCTGCTGGACACCCTGAAAGCAAAATTCTTGGCGGCAGGGGGCACACTCCTGGAAAATACCACCTTTGAAGGGGCGTGGATTCACCCCGATGGGGTCTTGGTAACAGCGCAGCAGCCCCTAAAAACCCGGCTACTGGTGGATGCCATGGGCCACTTTTCGCCGATCGCTCGGCAAGCGCGAGGCCCAGAGAAGCCAGACGGTATCTGTCAGGTGGTGGGCACCTGTGCCCAGGGCTTTCCCGCCAACGAGACCGGGGATCTGATGGTGTCGTTTACCCCCATGCGCCACCAGTGCCAATATTTCTGGGAGGCGTTTCCAGCCCGGGACGGCCGCACCACCTACCTATTTACTTACATAGATGCCGATCCACGGCGACTGAGTCTGGCGGAACTGTTTGAGGAGTACTGGACCCTATTGCCCAAGTATCAACAGGTCGACCTAGGCGATCTGGCGGTGCAGCGGGCCTTGTTTGGCTTTTTCCCCTGTTATCGTCGCAGTCCCTTGCGGTATCCCTGGCCCCGCACCCTGGCGGTGGGAGACAGCAGTGGCAGCCAGTCGCCCCTTAGTTTTGGGGGCTTTGGGGCGATGATTCGCCACCTTAAGCGATTGGTGCAGGGGCTAGACGAAGCTCTGAGGGAGGATTGTTTAGGGGTCAAAGCGCTTAGTCAGCTGCAACCCTATCAACCCAACCTATCGGTCACCTGGCTGTTTCAACGGTCCATGAGCGTTGGCATCGATCAAACCCTGTCGGAGGATCAGATTAATACTCTACTGGGAACCATTTTTGCTGATATGGCTAGCTTAGGAGACGATATTCTCAAACCCTTCTTGCAAGATGTGGTGCAGTTTCCGGCCCTAGCGAAAACCTTAGCCGTCATCGCTCTCCGGCATCCGGCCCTAGTGACCCAGATTATTCCCCAGGTGGGACTGGGAGCCTTGACCCGTTGGATGGGGCACTATGGCAAGCTAGCCGAATATAGCACCCTAGCTCCGCTGGCCCAGGCACTAACCCCAGTGATTGAGTCGTTACCCCCGGTTCAGCGATACTATAGTCATCGCTGGCAAGACGCCTTAATCTATGGTAGCGGCCAAGACTATACCGACTAAATGATGAATACTGCATTGCCCCGAGAATTGCTGTGCCAGGAATTGCAAAAGCCTACTGACCAGGTGGATCTGGCCAAGGCCGCTCTGTATCTGGCCCAGGAAGATTACCCAGATTTAGATGTCGATCAGCCGCTAGCCACCCTAGATCGAATGGCCGAGGCCCTGCAACGACGGCTACCCCCCGAGGATTATCCCCTCAAAATCATTCATGCCATCAACCGTTACCTGTTTGAAGAGCTGACCTTTCGAGGCAACGACCTGGACTATTACGACCTCCGCAATAGCTTTCTGAATGAGGTATTAGAGCGACGGTTGGGGATTCCCATTACTCTGTCGTTGGTCTACCTGGAATTGGCTAAGCGGGTGGGTTTTCCCATGGCTGGGGTAGGTTTGCCAGGGCATTTTTTAATTCGCCCCACACTCCCAGACATGGTGCTGTTTGTCGATCCCTTTAACCAAGGGGCAGTGCTGTTTGAGCAAGACTGCCGAGACCGAGTGCGGCAACTGTTTGGGGAATCAGCCCGGCTAGATCCACAGCTTCTGCAGCCCATTACCCCTACGGATTTTTTGGTGCGCATGCTGGTCAACCTAAAAATGATCTATGTGCAGCGGCGGGATGTCTTCAAAGCCCTTCAGGCCATCGATCGGATCATGTTAATTGCCCCTGATGCCATGGGCGAGCTTCGCGATCGTGGGCTACTCTACTACCAGCAAGGATTGCTGGACGACGCCTATCGCGACTTAAATCGTTATTTGATCGAACGGCCCGACGCCGTCGATGCCTTTGAAATTCGCCGGGTGCTGGCCCAGATCATTCGAGTCCAAGACCAGCCGTAGGTTAGGTTTCTTGGCCGGTAGATAAGGCCTCAGACATAGGACTGTTGCCCTCGTCAGTGACTAGATCGCTACTTTCTGAGGGGACTGGGCTACTGCCTTCTTGGACTCGCAGGGTAGCGATCGCCCCTAGTACCATCGAGCCTCCCCCCAACACCACCGCCAGCAACCGGTCATCGTTCAGCCAATGCTGCATCATCCAACCCAGTCCCAACGACGCCACAATCTCCGGCAGCACAATGAAGGCATTAAAGATACCCATATAAATGCCCCCTTTCTTGGCTGGTAACGACCCCACCAACATGGCATAGGGCATCGCTAACATGCTGGCCCAGGCGCACCCAACCCCCACCATCGAGATCAGTAGGGTGTAGCGATCGTGGACCAGCTGCAGCGACATTAGCCCCACCCCACCCGCAATTAGGCACAGGGCATGGGTGACTTGACGGGAGAGGCGGCGGGCCACGTGGGGCAGGCCTAAAGAGACCACAAAGCACACAGCGTTGTACATGGCAATGCAGACCCCGGCCCACTCAATCCCCTCCGCATAGAGGGGGGCACTCTCGTTGTAAGCCCCAAAAATGTTGTGGGCCACCGCCGGGGGAAAGTACAAAAACATACAGTACATGCCCAGCCAGCTAAAGCCCTGTACCCAGGCCAACTGGCGCATGGTAGGGGGCATGTGGCGAATGGCATCAGCGATTTCTCGCAGGGTGGCCCCCACCCCTAGTCGCCGTGCTTGCTGCCGCTCAAATGCAGCCATATCCTTGGGCGGCTTTTCATCTGTTGATAGCACCGTCCACAGAACAGTACCCAAAAACACCGCCGCTCCACTGTAGAACGACAGCTTGATGGTCAAGGGAATTTCCCCCTGACCGGTCAGGTCCCCCAGCTTAAACCAGTGGGTTAACAGCCAGGGTAGAATCGCAGCAATGACTGACCCCAGGCCGATCAGCAGGCTTTGCATAGCAAACCCTTTGGTGCGTTGATTGGCCGGAAGCAAGTCTCCCACAAAGGCCCGAAAGGGTTCCATGGTGACGTTGACGGAGGTGTCCAGCAGCCAGAGTAGCCCCGCCGCCATCCACAGGCTAGAGGAGTTGGGCATTAGCACCAAAGCCAACGAACTGAGAATAGCTCCTACTAAAAAGTAAGGCCGTCGCCGTCCCAGCCAGCCCCAGGTGTTGTCGCTCAGGTTGCCAATAATCGGCTGCACAACTAGCCCTGTCAAAGGAGCTGCCAGCCACAGAATGGGGATCTGGTGGGGGTTGGCCCCCAGCCGCTCAAAAATGGCGCTGGTATTGGCCATTTGTAGGCCCCAGCCAAATTGGATGCCGAAAAAGCCGGCACTCATATTTAAAATTTGCAAAAACCCCAGGGGCTTTCGATCAGCAGGTTGCGATGATCGCAAAACGTCTAAACTTTCTAGACCTCATCTTTACATAATGCCAGGAGAATAAACACAACGCCACTGCTGACCAGAGAATGGGGTGGGGTGAGGGCTTGTAATTGTGTCAGTCGCCAAGAAGTGTCACAGCTTCGTCATCGCCTTGCCATTGACCCGCAATATCATGATCTTATGGTGAAATCAACCACATTCATATAATCAATCACGTCAGGATATTGGAGGTAATGGCTATGGTCAAAGACGGTTCAGAGCAAGTCAAGCAGCCCATGGGGCCGATAGCTAAGTCGCTGGCGCTAGTACTGTTGGGAGCTGGAGTTGCAACCGTTGGCACTCAGGGCGTTGTGGCCTTTAATGCTCTGGTGCAGTCCCCTGCCGTAGCCTCCCCCAGCGATCGCTCCGAAGGCAGCAATTGGGAGCAGGGCAACCCTGTCGCTGTTGCCCCTGCCGTATCTAACCCCAATATCATTGCTGATATTGTCCGTCAGGTGGGGCCTTCAGTCGTGCGGATCGATGCCTCGCGCACGGTGCAGAGTCGATTGCCAGCGGCGTTTCAAGATCCATTCTTCCGTCAGTTTTTTGGCGACAATTTCCCCTCTGTTCCCAGTGAACGCACCCAGCGGGGGGTAGGGTCTGGCTTTATTACCACCGCCGATGGTCAAATTATTACCAATGCCCATGTGGTGGCCGGTGCGGATCAGGTGCAAGTCACCCTCAAAGATGGGCGCAGCTTTACCGGAGAAGTGATTGGGGCCGACTCGGTCACCGACATTGCCGTGATTAAAATTGACGCCCAGGATCTGCCCACTGTCGCCATCAGCAACTCTGATCAGATTCAGCCAGGGGAATGGGCGATCGCCATTGGTAACCCCCTCGGCCTTGACAGCACCGTCACCGCTGGCATCATCAGTGCCACTGGTCGTAGCAGCCGAGAAGTAGGTGTCCCCGATAAACGGGTCGACTTCATTCAAACCGATGCCGCCATTAACCCCGGTAATTCTGGGGGGCCATTGCTCAACTTGAATGGCGAGGTCATTGGTGTCAATACCGCCATCATTCAGGGGGCCCAGGGATTGGGGTTTGCCATCCCGATTAACACCGTCGAGCGGATCAGCGCCCAGCTAATTCAAAATGGTCGGGTCGAGCATGCCTACCTAGGCATTCAAATGGTCACCCTGTCGCCCGAAATGAAAGAGAACATCAACAGCAACCCCAACAGCCCGCTGACGGTTGAGGAAGAAGAAGGGGTACTCATTGCCCGGGTAGTTTCTAACTCCCCCGCCGCCCAGGCGGGTCTACGGGCTGGGGATGTCATTTTGTCGGTAGGCGATACCCCGGTGAAAGAGAGTGCTGAGGTGCAGCAAGTGGTAGAACGTTCCTCGGTTGGTCAACCTTTAGAGATTACCCTGCGTCGCAATGGACGGGAGCAAACCCTGACGGTTCGCCCTGGTAATCTACCCAGCCAGTAATGCATCTGCCTGGGGTCGCCAGGGTTAACCCTGGCGACCCACCCACACTTCCCCATCTCCCCATCCACCCCTTCACCTCCCCACTCCTCCTCCCCCAGACTAAGTCGGCTGTGATAGCGCCGAACCGGCCGCTGCGATCGTAATCAGGGCAATGGCCCCGATCATCGGTAGGGTCAGAGCTTCCCCTAGCCCCAAAAAGCTAATCACCGACGCCATCGCCGGCTCTAAACTCAACAGCACCCCAAACACATGCACCGGTAGCCGTCGCAGGGCCGACATTTCTAGGGAATAGGGCAGAGCAGAGGAAAGCAACGCCACCCCCAACCCCAGCAGCACGCTCAGGGGAGCAAACAGGGCGCGCCCTTCGGCGATCAGCCCCACTGGCAACAGCAGCAGCGCCCCGACCACCATCGACAACGCTAGGCCATCAATCCCCTGGAATACCCGGCCCATGCGAGCTGATAGCACCATATAGAGGCCCCAGGTGGCCCCTGCCGCCAGAGCAAAAACCACTCCCCAGGCATCTAGGTCAGCAGTGTGCAAAGGGGACAACAGCACAATGCCTGTCGCCGCCAGGGCAACCCACAAGCCATCCAGCCGGCGTCGAGAATACAGCAAAGAGACCGTGAGCGGGCCTGAAAATTCCAAAGCCACGGCGACGCCAATGGGAATACGAGCGATCGCGCTATAGAATAAGCCGTTCATCACCGCTAGGGACAACCCAAACCCGATCATCAGTTGGTAATCGGGGGTGGTATGCCCCCGCCAGCGGGGTCTGGCCCAGATCAACAGCACCACAGCCGCCAACCCCACCCGCAAAAATACCAGCCCCCAAGGGCCGACCTGATCAAACAAGCTCTTCGCCACCACTGACCCTAACTGAGTGGATGCCATGGAACCTAAGACAAGGGTGGGGGCTGGTAAGGTCAGCCGCAACGATGGAGGCAACAAGGGCAAGTCGGTTTTAGGGTGCTATACACTGACCATAGCAACTTTCAAGGACAGGTATCCGTGCTAAACGAACAAGCCAAAAAAACACTACTCCGCAAAATTCCCCATGGTCTTTATATCTGCGGTGTTAAAGACGGCGACAATCTGAATGGGTTCACCGCTAGCTGGGTAATGCAATCGTCATTCCAGCCGCCGCTAGTGGTGAACTGCGTCAAAAATGACTCCACCTCCCATGCCATGGTCAAAGCCAGCGGCGTTTTTGCCCTCAGCTTCTTAGAGGCGGGTCAAAAGGATTTAGCCCAAAACTTTTTTAAGCCCCTACGGCGGGAGGGCAACAAGTTTGAAGACATCGAATTTTACCCGGCCCCAGAAACCGGCTGCCCAGTGATTAAAGACACCTTAGGCTACGTAGAATGCCGGGTTGTGGGCTCTGTAGAGCATGGTGACCATACGGTGTTCGTGGGGGAAGTGGTCGGAGCTGAGCTGCATCGCGATGGCGACCCCCTCTTGCTAGAAAGCACCGGTTGGAATTACGGCGGTTAACCTAGCACTCAGTCAATCTGATCACGACAGAATCTGCGATCTGGGGTTCACAGTTTAGGGTCTGCGGTTCACGGTCAGCCGTAGACCTTAAACCGTATACCGTAAACCCTGCTAGTGCAGCGTCAAGACTACAAATTTAGAATTGACACACCACTAGCCCGTCATGTTTGACTTGATACCCTACGAAGGGTTGACCTCCAACTGCACTAAATTACACCCACTGACGGATGAAGGGACCAGGGTTGAGTTGTTACGTTAAGTTTAATGACGCAACTACGGAGGTGTCTATATGACTAACCCTTCCGACCAACATCAACCGATCGCCAACATTGACGGGCAGCCTGTACAGCAGCAGTCTGAGTCAGCCGATTCAGTTGACCAGCCGCAAAACGTTGACCAGCAACCTGCTGCTCAGCAGTCGGGTGCAGGCGATGCTAATCAACAGCAAAAGACCGTAGCGGATCAAGTGGTGGCCGCTAAATCGACGGTGACCACCCCGCTACCGACCCCCCCTGGCATCACCAGTAGCCAGGCCGCCCCTCAAGAATTGTTGCAGCGGCTGAACTGGGGAGAACCGGCCCTTACCATTATTGATGTGCGCAGCCGATCCGCCTTTAATGACGAGCGAATTCAGGGGGCTGTCCCCTTCCCCATGGGGCAATTGCCCAAGGCCGCTGAAGCAAACCTGGAGTATTCGCGAGATATCTACATCTACGGCGACAGCGATGACGAGTCCGCCGAGGCTGTGGAGCGACTTCGCCAAGCGGGCTATCGCCATGTAGCTTTGATTCAGGGGGGGCTGTCGGCTTGGAAATCGATCAACGGTTCCACCGAGGGGATCTCTGCCTCTGCTGCGCCGGTAAGAGCTTAGGCGATTTCCGAAAAATAAGATTCCCACTTTAAGTCAGCGATCGTAACTTTCGTAACATGGGCACCGCCCACTGCTTGGTAGAAAGTTTTCTAGAAGTCACCTTAGTCTTTTGACACCTGATAGTTGGCAGCTGAGTGGGGGTCACAGGTTTAGGCTCACAGCCTACTTTAAACCACTCCCCCTTAACAAGAGACTTGCTTGAACCTAACCGCTATGGGATAGCTGATAGTGGATCAGGTCCGCCAGTCTATCCGCCTTCCAGATCGATTGGTCTGGAGGGCATTACAGTAGGTAGGGATCAGACTATTCTGGCCCGCTAGCCATTATTCATTACCCTCTCAAGCCGCCAATGTTGTCGACACTCCAGGCCCTTGCCTACCCTACCTCCGGTGATACTGCTGCCGACCTACAGCTGGTCATCCTTCACGGCTGGGGGGCTAATGCCGCTGACTTAGCCGGGCTTGCCCCCTACTTGCAGCTCACGAATACGGCCATGGTGTTTCCCGATGCCCCCCTGCCCCATCCCCAAGTGCCTGGGGGACGTATGTGGT
>SLIY01000087.1 GCA_007135385.1 Leptolyngbyaceae cyanobacterium CSSed165cm_216 | reverse complement strand
TTGTAGACGATGAACCAGGGTTGCGCGAAGCGGTGCAAGCCTATCTAGAAGATAGTGGCTTTACCGTCAGAGTCGCCAGCAATGCCAAAGAGGGTTGGGATTTATTGCAGCAAGCCACCCCCGATGTGCTCATTTCCGACATTATGATGCCCCAGGTGGATGGCTACGCCTTCCTGGCCCAGGTGCGGGATGATATTCGCTTCAAGGGGTTGCCAGTCCTGTTTTTAACGGCACGAGGGATGACCAGCGATCGGATTCAGGGGTATAACGCTGGCTGTGACGCCTACCTCTCTAAGCCCTTTGACCCTGAAGAATTGGTCGCGGTGGTGGGAAATCTGATGGAGCGTCATGCCGCCCAAACCCCTGATACCGGCGATCTGCCCGACATTGCGGTGATGGCCCGGCAGATTGAAGAAATCAAAGCGATGCTGACCCAAAAGGGCGGCATTACCAAAGTCCCCTCCGATATTCGCATTGATCTAACCGCCCGAGAACAGAGTGTCTTAGACCTGGTGGCCGAAGGGTTGATGAATAAGGAAATTGCCAGTCGCCTGGAAACCAGTGTGCGCAACGTGGAAAAGTATGTCAGCCGCCTATTCGGCAAAACTGGTACCAACAGTCGCACCGAACTGGTGCGGTTTGCCCTTGAACATGGACTCGTCACGACTTAGTCACGACTTAATGGAATGTAAAGTACCAATCTAAGGTGAGGCGTCCCGTCTGACAGCCCTCTGCCGTTTCCATCCGATGCAGATGGATCGGGGTGCCCTGGCTTAGGGCCGCCAGAGCTGGGGCATAGTCATGCAGATCTTGGCTAATCAGCGCCATCAAATCGGCTATAGTTACAGGTCCCTGCTGACCGGGGCCTGCGATTAGTCTCACCACAGTGTCAGGCTCCAGGGCTTTGGGACGAGCTGGCAGCAATTTACCACTACTGAGATCAATCACCCAGCGATGGCTATCGGTGGTCAGAGACATTAGCGATCGCAACTGTAAACTACACCGCTGCCAACCGCTTCCTGGGGTGAGCGCCTGGACCGATAGGCCTCCCATCCACTGCATCAGCCGGGCCGAGGTTTGGGCCATGTGCCAGCGCAGCCGGGGCCACACATCGGCCACCAAGGCCGGTTCATGCACAAAGGTCTGCTTAAACAGACCATTAGGCCCCACCACCACACTGGCGGCCCCATAGGCCCGCTGCACCCAAGTTAGGGAATGCTGGGTTGCCTCAACCGCTGGCCCCTGGGACAAGCCGGATACTTGTTGCCCCAGGATCTGCTGACCATAGCAGACTAAGAAATCATGAACCCATGTTTCGTCGGTAAAGGTGAGCCAGTCCCCTAAAACCTCAGGAGTCGGCGTGCCGCTATCGGGTAAGGTGTCGGCAAAATCATCTAGGGTAAACCGGGCCGTCGGCCCCTCAGCCGCTGCTCTCCCCTGGGGGTCAATGCCTCCTGCTGCAGGTGGGGTGACAGCGGTCATCGCCGCCAGCAGGGCCTTAGCCTCTCGGGGGCCCATATCGGCTAAATGCAGCCGTAGCTGCACGGTTGCTGGCTGCCAGGGTTGACCAGGAATCAGGGCGGTTACCCCGCTGCCAGCCCCCAACCAGGCCGTCAGCTCTGGTTGGGTTTGGCCCATCACCTGGGTGAGCTGTCGGCGGAATTGGCTGACTGCCAGCGGTTGATTATCTAAATCGTTATCCAACAGGCGCAGGGTGGTGTGTCCCGATAGATAGAGATGCGTCGCCGGAGCCTCTAGGGTGACCAAATCGATCGCCGCCTGACCGCTCTCTGTGGTTAGTTCTAGCACCGGCACCAGCCGAATGATCCGCAATGTGAACTGGGCATCGGTGGCATAGACCCGAGCCCGCACCCCTTCCAGCAGGTGCATGCTTTCGTAGCTACTGCTGGCGATCAGCCACAGTAGGGTGGGGACCAGGTCCAGGATGGTCCACAGGGTGTCGGTAGGATAAGGGGCCGCTGGGCTGTGGGCTAGGGCGTCTAAGAGCACCTCCACCTCCTCGCTAACATAGGGGGCCAGATTTTCCGGGGTTTGGGGAATGGTAGCGGGCCAGCCCCCTGTCGGCGATCGCAGGCCAATCACTAACTCCATCAACTGTCGCACCGCCGCTACAGCCCCCGACTGCCGGGGCTGATCAGCCCCAAAGGAAAATCGCTGAGCCACCAGCGGTGCCATCCGACACACCGTTTGCTTTAAAGTCGCTACTGGAATAATCGCCCCACCCTCTGAATCGGTTGACGGATCAGCGGCTGGGGCCAAGGGCAAGGGGGCAGGGTTGACGACCAACGGCCAGGGCAATGATCGTACAGCTGGAGAAACCATAGGGACAGCCTGTGATGAGAGATGATGTGCACGCACCTGCCCTAGAGAGTGCCTAGGGCACGAGTCAAACCAACAGCCTGTTTGCAAATCTATGGAAACTCCCAGTCAATTCTGGCTCGACCACCCTAACGGCCCCTAGTCGAGGCCAACAATGGTCACTCACCAAGCTACATAGGGCAACTTGGCTGCCGTCGCCCGAATGGCGTCTCCATTGGCGACTAACTGCCCACAGGCATCCCAGGTACCGGCTAAAAACGCCTGCCTCACCCCTGCGGGCATGGTGACGGTCACCGTGGTGGCCCCATGGCTGACAGTGAGTTGATTGAGATTCACCTGCATCGGGGTACCGGGGTCAGCCTCGATACCAGCTTGCAGTTGGGCGACATCTGTCGTCGAAGCGGTCAGGCAGGGAATGCCAATGGCGACGCAGTTGCCAAAAAAGATTTCCGCAAAACTTTCTCCCACCACCGCTTTAATGCCCCAGCGAGCCAGGGCCTGGGGGGCATGTTCGCGAGACGACCCACAGCCAAAGTTGCGGTTGACGACTAATACAGTGGCTCCCTGGTACTGGGGTTGATCGAAGGGGTGCTCTCCAGCTAGGGCAGCGCGATCGTCAGCAAATACCTGCTCCCCTAGTCCATCAAAGGTGACACATTTGAGAAACCGAGCCGGGATAATTCGATCGGTGTCAATGTCATTGCCCCGGAGGGGAATTCCAGCACCCGCAACCTGTTTAACCTGCGACACGGCAGCCTCTCCTTAACTGAAACTGAAAAACTAAAACCGAAATGGGAGCCTATGGCGGCCCTGGGGAGGCGATCGCCTCCCCAGGGCCGCGTTATCCATCCTAACCTTCTCTGGGATCGGGTGGATAACGCATGGGGGCCACATGTCTAGGACTCTGTGGCAGAAATAACTCACCCATCTGTGCAAGGGCAAACCTTTGCGTGGGGTGGAATTTCCCCTCTGTCTTCTGCCTTTCTGTACTCGGGTTGAGAGTGACACTTAAGGGCACCTCGAAAAATCCACAAAGGCTGTCTCAATATGAGATCATGGTGCAGTAGAGAACATGACCTCGACGGAACCATGGGACAACAAGGGTTTTGGGACGTAGACGAGCGCCTTGAA
>SLIY01000282.1 GCA_007135385.1 Leptolyngbyaceae cyanobacterium CSSed165cm_216 | reverse complement strand
GCTTTGCCATTGACGACGACGATATTCTGCAACTGGCCCAATGGGCCTGCATCATCGAAGACCACTACACCCAGTTGCGGGGCACCTACAGCCCCATGGATATTGAATGGGCCAAGGATGGTCTCACCGGAGAACTATTCATCGTCCAAGCCCGACCGGAAACGGTACAGTCCCAAAAAGCCCAAAACGAACTCCGCACCTTTCATCTGGACGTACCTGACGGAGTTACCCCCGTGGCCCAGGGTCGGGCTGTGGGGGCGCTAATCGGCCAAGGAAACGCCTGTGTGATTCTGGATGTGAACCAAATTGCCCAGTTTCGTCCGGGGGAGGTGCTGGTCACCGCCCGCACCGACCCCGACTGGGAACCGATTATGAAGCAGGCCAGCGCCATTGTCACCGACCAGGGAGGGCGCACCTGCCACGCCGCCATCATTGCCCGCGAGCTGGGCATTCCGGCGATCGTCGGTTGCGACAACGCCACCCAGATGCTGACCACTGGCGAGCCGATCACCGTCTCCTGTGCCAGCGGCGAAGCGGGGCTAATCTACCCGGGCATGTTGCCCTTTCATGTGGAGACCGTACAGCTCGATAGCCTGCCCGCAACCCGCACCAAAATCATGATCAATGTGGGTAACCCAGAACTGGCCTTTGGCCTGGCCGCCTTACCCAATGACGGCGTCGGCTTAGCCCGGTTGGAGTTCATCATCGCCAACCATATCAAGATCCATCCCCTAGCCCTATTAAATTTTGATCAGCTGCCTGACGGGGCCGAAAAGCGCCGGATCGAAGAACTTACCGCCCTCTACGACCAGAAGCCGCAGTATTTTGTCGACAAACTGGCCCAGGGGGTGGCCATCCTAGCGGCCGCCTTTTACCCCAAACCGGTTGTGGTGCGCCTATCCGATTTTAAGAGCAACGAATACGCCCACCTGCTGGGGGGAGCAACCTTTGAACCCGCCGAAGAAAACCCGATGATTGGCTGGCGAGGGGCCTCTCGCTACTACGATCACCGCTACCGGGATGGCTTTGCCCTGGAATGTCAGGCCTTGAAACGGGTGCGAGACGAGATGGGCCTGACCAATGTGATTCTGATGGTGCCCTTCTGCCGCACCCCGGATGAAGGCCGACTGGTGTTACAGGAAATGGCTCAGCACGGCCTAGGGCGCGGCGAAAATGGCCTACAAGTCTATGTGATGTGTGAACTGCCCAATAACGTCGTGTTGGCCGACGAATTTAGCCAGGTGTTTGATGGATTTTCCATTGGTTCCAATGACTTAACTCAACTCACCCTCGGGTTAGACCGGGACTCGGCCCTGGTGGCCCACCTGTTCGATGAGCGCAGTAAGGGGGTGAGGCGCATGGTGGCAATGGCGATCCAATCGGCCAAGGAAAACAATCGTAAGATTGGCATCTGTGGTCAAGGGCCTAGTGACTACCCGGAATTTGCCCGCTTTTTGGTCGAGCAGGGGATTGATTCCATCAGCTTGAACCCAGATACGGTGCTCAGCACGCGCCTAGAGATCGCCGACATGGAAAAACAGATGAGATGATCAAGGCCTATATCGCCAAAGGCCTTGATAGAGCGTAGGGCGGGCATGGCTCGCCGCCCTCAATTCTGTACCCTACGGTGGCTGTAACCCTGGGCATCCATGGGTTAATCTGCCGGCATCAATCATCGCAATTCCTATGGACTTAACCTCGCCGGCCATTAGCGCCGTTAAAGCCTATATCAAAGACCATTGGGACAAGCTCACCCGTTCCCACACTGACCTAGTGGCCGCCGCCTATGACGAAAAGGTGGCTCACGAACAGAATGGCACCTGGCCTGTTTACATCTCGGGCCAAGAAGATATTGAGCAGGTGATCACAACCCTGACAACATCCGTCCCCGAAGCCGACTTGAAACAGATCACCATCCAACCCCTGCCCCTGGAGGCCGATCAGTGCACCTCCCACGGGTTGCTATATCTACCCGGTGACTATGTGGTACCTGGCGGGCGGTTTAACGAGCTGTACGGCTGGGATGCCTACTTCATCATGGTGGGCTTGATGCACGATCAGCGCTATACCCTGGCCAAGAGTATGGTGGATCAACTGCTGTACCAGGTGAAGCACTATGGCACGGTCCTCAACGCCAACCGGACGTATTACTTGAATCGGTCCCAGCCGCCGTTACTGTCGCGCATGGTGCTGCGGTGGTTTGACCATGCCCAAGATCTAGACTGGCTGAAGCAAATTCTGCCTGATCTAGAAAGTTACTACTACTACTGGATGGTGCCGCCCCACCTGAATCAGTCCACCGGGCTCTCCCACTATTTCGCGGCTGGGGAAGGCCCGGCCCCGGAAGTGCTCTATTCCGAGCGGGATGACCAGGGTCGCACCCATTTCGATCGGATTAAAGCGTTTTATCGCAACCATGAGGTCACCGATTATGACGTCTCCTGGTACTACGATCCAGACACCGATGAGCTCAACGAACTGTTCTATCGCGGCGATCGCTCCATGCGCGAATCGGGTCTTGACCCCACCAATCGGTTTGGGCCGTTCAGCATTGATGTGATCCACTATGCCCCGGTTTGTCTGAATGTGCTGCTCTACCAGATGGAAAAGGATCTGGCCCAGATTTACCAGCAGCTTGACCACCCCGATATGGTGGACCGCTGGTGTGACAAAGCGGCCTACCGTAAAACCCTGATTAACCGCTATCTCTGGGATCAGGAAAGTGGCTTCTATTTGGACTATAACTTTCGGGGCAGCTGCCGTCGCCCCTACGACTATGCCACCACCTTTTACCCCCTCTGGGCCGGACTGGCCTCGCCCCACCAAGCCCAGCGCCTGGTGGATAACCTACCCAAGTTAGAAGCCCCCGGCGGGCTCAGAACCAGCAACTTTGTCTCTGGCAACCAGTGGGATGCCCCCTTTGGCTGGGCGCCCTTGCAGTACTTTGCGATCAAGGGGCTGCTGCACTATGGTTACCAGCAGGAGGCCCTGCGGCTGGCGGAAAAGTTCGTGACGCTGCTGGTGAATGACTTTGAGCGCTGCGGTGTGCTGCTGGAAAAGTATGACGTTGAGCGCTGTTCGGGGGATCTGACGGGGCAGATCAAGTTTGGCTACAGCACCAATGAGGTGGGCTTTGGCTGGACCAATGGGGTGTTTCTGGAGCTGTTGGCGATTCTGGAACAGGGGCAGGGAAGCTAGGGCAGTAGGCAGTAGCCCGTGCGGAGCAGGCAGAAATGGAATCCCGCTCTACGCAAAGGTTGGTGCTGCCGGAAGTAAGCGAACGTGTTCTACTGCCGTGATTTAGCCCTCACCCTAAATTCCTCTCCCAAACTGGGCTACTGTGTACACATAAGTTCCAGAACCTTTGTCGCCAGGGCTTTTCCCACCCTGCGGGAAGCGCAAGCTCTACATCCCCCAACCCCTGCTACGCGCGTCCTACGGCCTACTCCCAGGACGGGAGAAGGGGAGCCGGAAAGCCTTGTCTGGCCT
>SLIY01000394.1 GCA_007135385.1 Leptolyngbyaceae cyanobacterium CSSed165cm_216 | reverse complement strand
GTCTGCTAAGGCTGAGGTAGCCCTCAATCGTTTATTGCAGACGATGCCCCCTGCGATCGCAGCGTCTTTTACCCCGACGCAGCGCGAGGCTCTGCAGCAGGCCCTGGTGGCCCATGCTTGGCGGCGTCATCCCTTAGACATTCGCTTGACGCTGCCCCTCCTGGTGACGCGGCTTTATGTGGTGCTGCTGGCGGGAGAGGAGCGGCGATCGCGAAGGCGGCCCTAGGGCTATTGCCACCCCGGCGATCGGTTTACTGTCACGACGTAACGGAACGTTACTAACGCTTGTTTTCGGCCTTAAATAAAGGTTTAGTCTTAGATAAGATTCTTCATCTAGACCTATGTTTCCGACCCATCGCCCTCGTCGCTTGCGCCAACACCCCCAAATTCGCCGCATGGTGCAAGAAAACCTGGTCACCCAGGCTGATTTGATCTATCCCTTGTTTGCGGTGCCGGGCGATCAGGTGGCCCAGGAAGTGACCTCGATGCCGGGGGTCTACCAACTGTCCATTGACAAAATTGTGGAAGAAGCCAAGGAAGTCTATGACCTAGGCATTCCGGCCATCATTTTGTTTGGCATTCCTGAAGATAAAGACATTGAGGCGACTGGGGCCTGGCATGACTGTGGCATTGTGCAAAAGGCCACAACCGCCGTTAAAGAGGCGGTGCCTGATCTAGTGGTGATCGTAGACACCTGTCTATGTGAATACACCTCCCATGGTCACTGCGGCTACTTAGAAACCGGGGATCTGACCGGTCGGGTGCTGAACGATCCCACCCTAGAATTGCTCAAGAAGACCGCTGTATCCCAGGCCCAAGCGGGGGCTGACATCATCGCTCCCTCTGGCATGATGGATGGATTTGTCCAGGCGATCCGCACAGGCCTGGATGATCACGGGTTTGAGGAGATCCCCATTTTGTCCTATGCCGCTAAATATGCGTCGGCCTACTACGGACCGTTTAGGGATGCGGCCGATTCGGCCCCGCAGTTTGGCGATCGCCGCACCTATCAAATGGATCCATCCAACGGCACTGAAGCCCTGAAAGAAATTGAGTTGGATATAGCTGAAGGGGCTGACATGCTGATGGTGAAGCCAGCCCTGGCCTATATGGACGTGATTTGGCGGGTGAAGCAGGCCACTAACCTACCCGTGGCCGCTTATAACGTCTCTGGGGAATATTCCATGGTCAAAGCGGCGGCCCTCAACGGTTGGGTCGATGAGCAAAAGCTGGTGATGGAGACCATGACAGGCTTCAAGCGGGCCGGGGCCGATTTGATTTTGACCTACCACGCCAAGGATGTGGCCCGCTGGTTGGGATAGGGTTTTACCCACCTATTAAGGGGCCGCTACAGTTTCTAATAGCCACCCATACCAGTGATCCAGTCCCTCGCCACTGGTGGCTGACACCAAAAATACCTCAATGTCGGGGTTAACCTGTCGGGCATAGGCGATACAGCGATCCACGTCAAAGTTGACGTAGGGCAATAGATCGACTTTGTTCAATAGCATCAGAGAACTGGCTCGGAACATATGGGGGTACTTGATGGGTTTATCGTCCCCCTCGGTAACGGACAAAATGGCCACCTTGGCCCGTTCTCCCAGATCGAATAGGGCAGGGCAGACCAGATTGCCTACATTTTCAATCATTAGCACCGAGTTGGCGGTAGGATTCAGGCTGCGAATACCTCGTTGAATCATGGCGGCTTCCAGGTGACAACCGGTGCCAGTATTGACTTGCACAACGTCGCAGCCCGTGGCTCGGATGCGTTCGGCGTCGTGGGCTGTGGCCTGGTCCCCTTCAATGACACTGAATTGTAAGCGATCTTGCAGGTCACTGATGGTGCGGGTTAACAGGGTGGTCTTCCCTGCCCCTGGGGAACTGACTAGGTTCAGGGCCAGTACGTTGCGCCCCTCAAACCAACCCCGGTTTTGGGCGGCAATCAGGTCATTTTTGGCCAGCACATTGATTTCTAGGGCCGTCGATTGTAAGGATTGCTTCCTTTCGGGGTGGTGGGGCGGGGGGGCTGTCTCCAGGGCGGCATGGCTGGATGGGTGATGCTGCTCGTGGGTCTGCTGCCTGGTCTCTTGGGTATGGCTGTGGGTGATCACCTGGCCATCAGGTAAGACATGGCTATGGGTAGGAGTAGCGGCCGCAGTATGGGCGGCTAGATGGGTAAAGGTGGGGTTGGCCTCATCAGAGCAGCCGCAGGTTACACACATAGGACAGTCTCCATAGTCTTGATTACAAGGTCCTGGCCAGCGATGATATCGATAGCTAAGCTGTCACAAAGGTCACAGATGCCGTAAGGCATCTCTAGGGACATTTCGTGGCCACAGTGGCGACAGCGTCCTCGTCCAGGAATTTCGATAATGTCTAGGGTTGCCCCCTCTAGGGGGGTATCTCGGGCACAAACATCAAAGCAAAACTGGATTGAGTCGGGCAGGATAGCGGCAAGCTGGCCGATCTCTAGAACGACTCGCCGCACTGGGACACCGTTGGCCTGTTGGGCGACGGTGTCGATGATGGTTTGGGTGATGGCCAGTTCGTGCATGAGGATCGGTTAGTTAACAAATTCGAGGGAGTTGATCGCCAATCAGTTGGTCGAGGACGCGATCGCAACCAAAGCCAGTGCGCAGAGTCACCAGACCGGGGGATTCGGCCTGGGCTGCGCCAATAATTTGGCTGTGGTGGCCAGCTGGATGCGATCGCATCGCCGCTAGCACGGTTTCGGCCTGCTCCGGCGGCACCACCACCACCAACGTACCCTCATTGGCCAGATACAGCGGATCCAAACCCAGCAGTTCACACAGGCCATTTACCGCTGGGCGGGTGGGAATTTGGGCTTCATCAAGGCCAATGGACACCTGGGATGCGGTAGCGAACTCATTGATCACCGTGGCTAGACCACCTCGGGTGGCATCCCGCATGGCTCGCACTTGGGGACAGACGGTCAGGATAGTTTCGACCAGGTGATGCAGGGGCTGACAGTCACTTTGAATATCGCTGTCCAGGGCCAGATCCGCCCGGGCCACCATAATCGCCGCCCCGTGGTCCCCCACCGGTCCATTCACCAGCACCACATCCCCCGGCTGAATCTGATCGGCCGCTGGAGCTACGCCAGCCGACACCACCCCGACCCCAGCGGTGTTGATGAATAGCTTATCGGCTTTGCCGCGGGGTACTACCTTAGTGTCGCCCGTCACCACCTGTACCCCTGCCGTCGCTGCTGCCTGGGCCATGCTGTCGACCACCTGTATTAGGGTATCGACGGGTAACCCCTCTTCTAAAATAAAGCCGCAGGTGAGGTAAAGGGGGATGGCTCCGCCTACGGCTAGGTCGTTGACGGTCCCGTTTACCGCTAAGGCCCCAATATCCCCCCCAGGGAAAAACAAGGGATCGACCACGTAGGAATCGGTGGTCATCGCCAGGCGATCGCCCCGCTTGATCAGTGGCCCTAAGTCAACCAGGGCCTGGTCATTCAACGGTCCAGGGCTCCCCTGAC
>SLIY01000175.1 GCA_007135385.1 Leptolyngbyaceae cyanobacterium CSSed165cm_216 | reverse complement strand
TATTACTGTAACCGTATCCAGACGAAATATTACGGTAGGCTAACCCCATTCCCGGCAAAATACTATTACCCAGATGGGGTAGATGCCAGTGCCACTGGTTAGCCCTCGTGGTCTATCAAGTTAAAGATGACGGGCTGACAGGGTTCACGGTTTAAGGTCTACGGCTGGCCGTGAACCACAGGCCGTAAACCGCGAACCCCAGTTCGCAAAAACCGCCATGATCAGATTGACTGAGTACTAGCTTACCCAGGATTCGGTTCGCCATTACCGTAAAGACGGGTTGAGCATCGTCTACCCCATGCCCCTTTCTCGCCAGTTGTTATGAAGACGTTTTTTACCCCAGACGCTGACCTACAGCACCACCTCGACCAAGTTCTAGAGCAGCTTTGGGCTGATTTCCCTACCCTCAGTCAAACCCAATTAGCGATTACCTGGGTGGTCTACGACCCGCCCTATGTGACCAATACCGGTGGAGCCTTAAGTGCGACGGAATTTTGGCAGCACCAACCTCGGGGGGCGGCCTATCGGGGGGTGGAGCTGATTTACCCCGCCAGTGTGGTCAAGTTGTTTTACCTGGTGGCGGCCCAGGAGTGGCTGCAACAGGGCATGATCCCCGCTTCGGCAGAGTTGGACCGGGCCCTACGGGATATGATCGTCGATTCGAGCAATGACGCCACCGCCTTGGTGGTCGATCTGTTGACCGGTACCACCAGTGGTCCTGAGCTGTCTCCAGGCCCCTTTGCCACCTGGCAATACCAGCGCAATATTGTCAATCGCTTTTTCCAGGCGATGGGTTGGCCGGAGCTAGAGGGGGTGAATCTTAACCAAAAGACTTGGGGGGATGGCCCCTATGGTCGGGAGCGAGCGTTTGTGGGAGAACGCTATGAAAACCGTAACCGCCTATCCACCAATGCGGTGGCTCGGCTAGTGCATGCGATCGCCGGGGGGGTGGCCGTCTCCGCCGCGCGATCGCAAACCATGCTCGATCTGATGAAGCGGGACCCCGCCCTAGCCCCTGCCCAGGACGATGAAAACCAGGTCTCTGGCTTTCTGGGGGCAGGATTGCCGGCCCAAACGGCCCTGTGTTCTAAAGCCGGATTTACCAGCAAAGTACGCCATGATGCCGCTTATATCGAGCTACCTAGCGGACAACCCATGGTGCTGGTGGCGTTTACTGAAGGGGCTGACCATAGCCAAAACCGGCAGATTTTGCCCCGACTCAGCCAGTTAATCACCCATGCGCTTGGGGCGTAACGGCCATTCCCTGAGTCACCTCTATTGATGAATCGATTCATGTCAATGTTATCAATATGAACCTGCTCCTTTTAATAGAGGTGCTAAAATTCGAGGCAGCTTATAAAGTGTGAGTGTGACGTATTGGGGCTTTTGGCCAGGAATAGCAACCGTGCTGTGATCCCGTCTTGTAATGACGGACGTAACTGGCCAGAGTTCCCTGCTGAGGTTACCTAAGGGGGCAATGCCCCGCAACTGCCACAAACCTGAGGAGTGAACAAAATCATGGTTTCCGCCAAGTACCTTTCATTAATCACTGGCCTAGCCGCCCTAGCCGCCGTCGGTACTGCTCTGCCCGCCCAAGCCGATGCTCTAGGCTCCCAAAGCTTTGAGGATAGCCTAGTTCCTGATCTGGCCAACCTGGACCTAGAACTTGATCAACTGACCAGCTCTGAGGTCGTGACCAGTTCTGAGGTCGACAACACCGTTGTCGATACCTCAGCGGCCACCTTGATGCAGCCGACAGAGGCTAATGACGACCTCATCTTTTCTAGCTTTGATGGCAGCCTGATCGATTTAGCCCTAGAGTCCAGCACGATCAACTCTGAGGCCCTGGGGGATGATTCCCCAGAGCTCGCCCAAATCACCCCGGTCAGCCCTGGCCCGATCCCCTCTGCCTATCTGGGGGTAGGCGGCAACCTGGGTTTTGTCTCTAATGACAGCGCCGTAGGGGACTGGGGCTTTGCCGTAATCAGTAAGTTTGATCTGGGGCCTCGGTTTTCTGTACGCCCCAGCTTCCTGGTGTCTGAGCGGGATACATCGTTTACGATTCCCCTCACCTTTAACTTCAACCAGTACCAAATCGCTGGTTTCCGCTTCCAACCCTATGTGGGGGTTGGGGCTGATGTGGGCAGCAGCACCGCGCTGCTGATCAACGCTGGGGCTGACTATCCCCTTTCCCCCCAATTCACCCTCAACACCAATGCTAACTTCCGAGTGACCAGTGGCTTTGGCTTCGGTTTGGCCGTAGGTGTCGGTTACACCATCCCCTGGTTCACTGACTAGTCGACGACTAAGCTAACGATTACCCGTTAATGGGCATCTATTAATTGGATAGATGGGGTGCACGGTTCACAGGTTCAGAGTTATTCTCGGCCTTAGGCCGTGCACTTCAACGCTAGTTTGGGCATGCTAACGGTCGTAGACTGAGTAACGTCGATGCCCGTTGATACTGTCACGCCCTGGAATCGGGTACTCCAAGAATTTCAGCGAATTTGGGGCTATGCCGATTTTCGTCCACCCCAGGATGCAATTGTTAAAGCCTTGCTCGACCATCGGGATTTGCTGGTGGTGCTGCCCACTGGCGGCGGTAAGTCCATTTGCTTTCAATTGCCTGCATTGCTGCAAACCGGTGTGACCTTGGTCGTGTCTCCCCTGGTGGCACTGATGGAGAATCAGGTCCAGGAACTACGGCAGAAAGCCCTACCGGCGGCGGCCCTGCACAGCCAGCTACCACCTCCAGAGCGGCGTCGGGTGCTGCAAGCCCTGGAGCGTCAACAATTACGGCTCCTCTATTTATCGCCTGAGACCTTGCTGAGTCCGCCGGTATGGCAGCGCCTGTGTCAGCCAGATCTGCAACTGAATGGCCTGATTTTGGACGAGGCCCACTGTTTGGTGCAGTGGGGGGAAACCTTCCGCCCGGCTTACCGCCGGCTGGGGGCGGTGCGCCAGGCGTTGCTGACCCATCGCCCCGTGGGGAGCACGCTGCCCATAGCGGCCTTCACCGCGACTGCAGACCCTAGCGCTCAGGGGATATTGCGAGATGTCTTACAGCTCAAATCGCCACAGATCGTACGGCTGAACCCCCATCGGCCCAATTTAGACCTGCGGGTCAAAGCGGTTATTGGCACTGGGCAACGGAAGCGAATTCTAGGCCGTTATCTGGCAGCCCACCCTAATCAGGCGGGGTTGGTGTACGTGCGCACTCGCCAGGATAGTGAATCCCTGGCCCACCAGCTGGGGCAGCGCTATCGGGTGGCTCCTTATCACGCTGGATTGAGTAGTCGCGATCGCCGCCAGATTGAATCGGAATGGATGAACGATCGCCTCCAGTTTGTGGTTTGCACCTCAGCCTTTGGCATGGGGGTGAACAAGCCCAATACCCGCTGGGTGGTGCACTATCAAGCCCCGTGCACGATCACCGAGTATGTGCAGGAGGTAGGCCGGGCTGGGCGTGATGGCAAGCCCGCCGAGGCCTTGACCCTGGTGAGTG
>SLIY01000061.1 GCA_007135385.1 Leptolyngbyaceae cyanobacterium CSSed165cm_216 | reverse complement strand
CAGAAGGGCAGGAACTGACCATCACCCTGGAGAGTGATGATTTTGACCCCGTACTGTTGCTGTTGGACTCCAATGGTGAAGAGGTTGCCTTTAACGACGACTTTGGCGGGTCTTTAAACTCTAAGATTATTGTCACCCTACCCGCCGATGATACCTATACCGTCGTCGCCCGTTCCTTTGCCGGCGATGGTGGCGACTACGATTTGGTGGTGCGCGCCTCTACCCCCTTTGAGTTGACCTTTGCCACCGCCGAAGACTTGATGATGGTGGAAGACTTTGAAGGGGCGATCGCCGCTTACACCGAAGCCATTGACCTAGACCCTGAGCAGTCCTCTGCCTATCTGGGGCGAGCCCAGGCGGCTTTAGGTCAAGTCTATACGGAGCAAGGGGATCAAATTGAAAGCCCCGCAGACATTCCGGCGGCGGCCCGGGAGGCGGTGATTGCCGACTTTGAGCAGGCCGCCGACTTAATGGAAGCCAGTGGGTCGGACAACTGGGCTGAGTCGCTACGGGAACAGGCGCAACTGCTTCGTCTGATTGATCCGTAGAAAATCTGGCGTTTCTGGCAACCTTTCCGGATCAGCCAGCGTCAGGGAAGAAGAGGTGAATGGTAGATGCACCCAGAAAGTCCCATCGGCTATGCCATGGGATTTTTTTTGCGTTTTTTTGGCGGCTGGTGCCGTTGGAGGACAGAGGCAGACCGACGGTGATGCCACTGATGATACAGATAGGTCAACCCTCCCCCGATTAATGGAATCAAGGGCATCAACACCAGCCAAAGGGGAGAAGGGGGCGGCGTACCGTGATTAAAGGTCATTGGGGTAAAGTCTAGGGTCTGGGCATTGACCGTCGTCAGCGACTGTAAGGCCGATTGGGGGACCTGGGCGATCGCCAGGGCCTGCCAGGTTCTAGCTCCCACAATGCCATCACCATTGAGGTCATGCTGCTGTTGAAAGGCCACCACCGCCGCCACAGTACCGGGGCCGTAGACTCCATCTACGGGGCCATCATAAAAGCCTAGGTGAACCAAAATCGTTTGCAGATGGGCGACCATATCCCCCTGGTCCCCGGCCTCGACCAGCCCATCAACCGGCGGTGAGACCATCAGCAATAGGGGGAGTTGGGCGATCGTCTGGCTGGCAGGGAACGTCATAGCCAGCCTCCAGAAAAGCCCCAGAGCCACAGGGGCAAGGTGAGCAATAAGCTGACAGAACTTAACCCCACACAGGTAACGGTTAGATCCCGATCCAAGTTGTAGGCCTCGGCCAGGACTAAGTTAGAAAAAGCACAGGGCATACCGGCCTGCAAAATCATCACTAGCCGGGGAGGACCATCGACCCCGAGAACGGTTAACCCCAGGCCCACGGCCAGGGGCAAAACCAACATCTTAATGCCCACAGCGGCGGCAGCCGGTCGCAGTAAACGCCAGGAGGTCAACTGCTGAATTCGTAAACCCATTAGCACCAACGAAAGCATCACAATTATCCAAGCCAGACGGTAAAGCCCGTCGTCTAACCAAGGGGGCAGGGTCAGGGCTTGGAGGCCTAGCCCTGCGCCAAAGGCCAGAATAATCGGGTTGCGCCCAATTTCCCGTAGCCACTGCCACCATTGGTAGGCAGCTTTGGGACTTTGTCGGCCCATAGTCGACGCCAACACGGCCCCCAGACCGTAGGATCCGAGCAGGGTACCTAGGGCATCATAGAACAGAGCCCAGCCAAACACCTCAACCCCCAGTTGGGGCAGTAGCAGCACCACTGGGTAGCCGATATAGCCCGTATTCCCCAGCATGGCCGCTAGGGAAAAGCTGCCTTGGGTGGGCCGTGGCCACTGGCGATGGTGTAGGTGAATCCACAGGCGGCTGCACCCTAATCCTAAGAAAATAGCTGCCCAAGCGACCGCTGGAGCCAGATAGAGATTCCCCGACAGGTCTGCCCGCCGCATAAAGCCGACAATGCTCAGGGGAATACCCACCCAAAATAGAAACTTTCCTAGGGCGAGGGGAACTTGTTGGTGCAGGGTACCCATATAGCCAGGCCGGTAAGCCAGGCGGGCTAACAGGGTTCCCAGACCAACCCCGGCTAGCACCCCCATGGCAATGGGCAAATAAAGCTGGAGCAAAACCCAGAATGGTGGCAGCACGGCAGTCCATGATGGTGCGACAGCGTCTTTATGGTGGGGTGATAACTGGGTGACGTCAAGGGGCCTAGGGTCGAATAGCAGCCCCGGCCCATTTTTAATCCCTGGGTTGATGGCAGCCGTTGAGTTCAGTGGGGGATTCAGCAGGCATAATAGTAGAGTTTTAACGGGTTTCAGCAACGATTAATCTATGGCGCACCTCGATGACATTCCCCAGGCTACTCGCGACCTACCCCTAAGCCCTGGAGCGGGGCAGTCGTTGCCGTGGTACCGGCGCTCTAAGCTGCTCCGGCAAGTATTGGGGTTGGTGCTGTTGGCCATCGCTGTGACCAGTGTTGTGGTTTGGTCCCAAGCCAGTCGGGTGTCTAGCACCGTATTTACGGCCCCATTTCAAACGATGGTCAATCCAGGGGCTGTGAGCGATATTGGGGGGGAAACACCTAGCGATCGCGATCGGGCCGTCCAATGGGCTCCCTCTAGTCGATTCTTGCTAGGCCATCGGGCTCACCAGGAAGCCTCCGAGGGCGATCTGGTGAGTTTGTCCGCCAACCGCAGCATCCGCCTGCGGTCTGCAGCGGCCAGAGAATTTGAGGCCATGACCCAAGCGGCGGCGGCGGCCAGCATTCGCCTAGTTCCCCTGTCGGGCTATCGCTCCCACGCCGAGCAGGAAACGATTTTCTTTAGCCTCAGGGCCGAGCGTCGCCAAACCCCCGAAACCCGGGCCGAAGTCAGCGCTCCCCCCGGCTACAGCGAGCACCATACCGGCTACGCCATTGATGTGGGGGATGCCAACCAGCCCAACACCCACCTGAGTACCAGCTTTGCCGACACCAGTGCCTACACCTGGTTAGAGGACAATGCGGTGCGATTTGGGTTTGAACTATCCTTTCCGCCCGATAATTTTCAAGGGGTGACCTTTGAACCCTGGCACTGGCGCTATGTGGGCGATCGCCATAGCCTAGAAACGTTTTACGGTGATTAATCGTTAATTTCCTGGCTTCAATTTCACGCCAGCCCTCCAGGTGGGTATAGGAAAATAACTATAACTCTTAGTAGCACTAGCCCATAGGAACCCTGGTCTGATGGTTGCCACCAACCCTAACGTGAATTAGGTGCTTACTAGCCTAAACCAAATCCCACACCTGCCAATAGCTGGCCAGACGCCGGGTAAACGCGCCGGGCTTTTCACTATAGAGTTTTTCACCCAGGCCCTGCATCTGTTGCTGGAGTCTATCTTGGCGATGGGTTAGCAGTGGCAGCAAAACCTGAGTATGGACATCCTTGATAACCACATCGTCTGGTGGGTTGACTAAAAAGTGCTTGAGTTCAGCACAGTCATTGTGGTCCCCCAACAGCCTTGACAGTTGGT
>SLIY01000176.1 GCA_007135385.1 Leptolyngbyaceae cyanobacterium CSSed165cm_216 | reverse complement strand
GCACATTGATGGAGTCATCGATCAGCAGCACCGTGGGTTTGCGATGGGGCCTGAGCGTCGCCCCCTGGGCATATTCAATGGGTAAATAGGCGGGAATGTCGGGGGTGGCTGGGTCTGGGGGGCCGCTGGCTTCGCAACTGGCCACCCAGTAGAGTAATTCCGGCACGCTCACCAGGGGCACCACCTGCCCATCTCCCATGATCGTGCAGCTATTAAAGCCCTGGGGCATGGGCAAGTTGCCTAGCACTCGACGCAGCGCTACTTCTTGCTCCCCCCAGGAGCGTTCGATTTGAATCCCCACCCAGCGCTGGGCTGCCTGTACCAGCAGCACCGTAGGGATGGAAATAGCCGGGGAAATTTCGGGCGTTTCCAGCGGCACCGGGCAGTTAAAGTGCAGCCAGTCGGCCAGGCGCACCAGTTGCACCAACTCGCCATTCCATTCGAAGCTCTCCCGGCCAGCGGTGAAGATAATGGCGTCTTCGGGCAGTTGGAAGATTTCGGCGATCGCCTCGACCGGAAAGGCCATACGCATGCCCCGGCTTTCGGCAATGAGCACCTGGGTCACCGATAGGGTATAGGGAATGGACAGGGTAAAGATCGTGCCTTCCCCAGGTTGGGTATCCACCTGAATGTCCCCACGAATCTCTTTCAGCTTGCTGCGCACCACATCCATACCAATGCCCCGACCAGACAGATCGGTGACTTCGCTGGCGGTGCTAAACCCTGGCTCAAAAATCAGCGACAGCAGTTCCTGGGTGCTGGCGGCGGCCAGTAGACCTTCGTCTAGACCCATGTGGCGGGCGCGATCGCGGATTTTCTCCACGGCAATGCCGCCACCGTCGTCGCGGATGGTGATCAGGGTGCGACCGCTATACTGTTGGGCGGCAATTGCGATCGTGCCCATGGCTGGTTTGCCCTGCTGCTGCCGAGTATCGGTATCCTCTATGCCGTGGTCAAAGCAGTTGCGGATGATGTGCATCAGCGGTTCTTGCAGAGCCTCTAGAATGTTGCGGTCCACCAGGGTGCGTTCCCCTTGAAGCTTGAGCTCTACCGGTTTGTTGTACTGCAATGACATCTGGCGCAGGGCTCGGGGAAAGCGATCGAAAATATCCGCTAGGGGGCGCATCCGCAGCTGGGTCAAGTACTTTTGCAGCTGGCGAGAGGTTTTGCGCAGGTTGCGGGTGGTCTGTTCGGTGCCATCCAGGGAAATGTCAATGTCGGCCCCCACCTCTTGGAGCTGAATAATGGTTTCAATCACTTCCCGAAACGGCAGGTGCAGATCCCGGTAGCGGTCCAGCTCTAGCACATCAAACTGGGCACTGGGGGGGACATCGGCTAGGGGCTTAGTCAGAGCCGTGAACGGCTGCCGCCACTGACTTTGGTCTTGGGTGGCGACGCGATCGTAGGCGGCCCTGAGGTCATTATTGGCCAAATCCAGGGTGCCCATGCGGGTTTGTAGGGTGGCCACTAAGCCCCGCAGGCGACTGACCTCTAGCTCCAAGCGGTTGCGCTCGATCGTCAGCTCTCCGAATAGATCACTGAGCTGGTTAATTTGCTTGACTGGCACCCGCACGGTGCTGTCGCTGACCCCTGTCTCATCGAGGGACGGCGGCGGCGGGCTATGTCTAAAGGAGGCTCGGGTCGTAGCGTTGTCCTCAAAGGCGGAGTCTTCTGCCCCACCCCAGGCTGGCGCCAGGGTTGGAAGCTCCGATTGTGCAGGCCTAGTGTTGGTGCCGTAGGCCGTTTCGCTGAGGGCTACTTCACCCAGAAAATCGTCGCTGATAAAGCTGGAGTTTAGGGCATCGTCGTCCCCGTCTACCGTCGCCAGCTCCCCCAAGGGCCACACGGGGGCGGTGACTTCCCCTGCATCCTCGTCATCCAACCTTGTGGCAAAGTCAAAGTCATGGAGGTCATCTTCGACGTCTGCCCCGGGGGCGGTCTCGACTTCTGACAGGGTGGTGGGAATTGCCCCCAGATGGCCGGTCAGCACCAGGGCCTGGGTCCGGCGCCACACCGCCAACGCCGCTTCAGCGATGCTGATGAGTGACTCGTCGCTGGCTGCCGCAATCTGCTGGGACACCGACTGACAGAGGCTGACAAAGGCCTCCAGTTGCAGCATCTCCCCCAGACCACCTAGCTCCTGGGCTAAAATCTCCACTTCTTCTCGCACACAGGGGGACTGCTCGGCCAGCACCGCCTCCAGACGGCCCAGGCAGCCCTCTACTTCGCTTTGAAAGAGTAGGGGAATAATGTCTTGGCCATCCTCTGGGGACAGCATGGAGTGGGCGTCTTCGTCCACCGGGTCGCCGAGGCGATCGCGCAACTGCTGGAAAATCGGTTCTGCCTGATGGTGTAGCCAATCCTCATTCATCGGCGGCTGATGGTGTTGGCCCTGGGAAAGCTGTTGGCGCTGGCCCACCATGGCCTGGCCCAGGCAGTCCACCGCTGACAGCAGTAGTTGTTCTAGGGCGGTGTCGATCGTGACCTTGCCCCGCTGAACTTTCAACACCTTGAGGCTGTCTTCCAGACGGTGGGCCAGGTCGCTCAACAGTTGGAACCCCATTAGTGCCGCCCCGCCTTTAATCGAGTGGGCGGCCCGCAGGGCGTCATTGATGGTATCTGCTTCAAACGTCTGGGTCAGACCGATCAGACGGTTACCCAGGGTATCAAGGTAGTCCTGGGCCTCGTCTAAGAATTGCAGTCTAATCTCAAGTTCCTTGTCGTCGGACATGGTGAATGTCTCTTACTGAAGGGTTGTCATGGGGAGTGAGGGAGTGGAGGAGTGGGGGAGTGGGGGAGTGGGGGAGTGAAGAACATTAATTACTCCATCACCCCTACCCTGCGGGAAGCCGCTATCGCGTCTACACCCCATTACTCCTCATTACTCCTCGCCGGTCTTAAAGGTGCCCACGGCCTCCTGAAGGGATTTGGCAACGTCCACGGTCTGTCGCAGGGAGCTGGAAATCTTCAGGGAAGATTTCGAGGTTTGCTCAGACTCTTGGGCGATCGCCTGCATCAGCTGGGTTACGGTTTCCGAGATTTCCACCTGGGAGACAGTGGCAGTGGAAATGGACTGCACCAGCTGGTCAATTTGCTGAGACACATCCAAAATCCGACCCAGACTGTGCTTGGCGTCTTCCACCAGGCGGGTACCGGACACCACCTCGGTGGTGCTTTGGTCCATGGCGTCGACCACCTCAGCGGTTTCCCGCTGAATGGTTTCGACGATCCGCTCAATTTCTTTGGTGGCTTCGGCAGAGCGGGCGGCCAGCTCACCCACTTCTTCTGCCACCACCGCAAAGCCCTGGCCTTCTTCCCCAGCCCGGGCGGCCTCGATCCCGGCATTGATGGCCAGCAGGTTGGTCTGCATGGCGATCTGGTTAATTAGCGACACCGCCTTGGAAATTTGCTGGGAGGATTCCCCGAGGCGTTTCACCTTTTTAGAGGTTTCGCCAATAATTTCCCGCAGGCTGAGGATATTCTGCACCGTCAAATCCATCGCTTTGC
>SLIY01000008.1 GCA_007135385.1 Leptolyngbyaceae cyanobacterium CSSed165cm_216 | reverse complement strand
GCGGTTGCCTACTGGGTAATTTAATTGTTGATTTAGTAGAGCAGGATCCTAGCTTTCGGCAGCATCTGGCTCAGGTGTTTAGTCAGTGGGAAGGGGCGATCGCCGATCGATTGAAACAGGGCCAAGCACAGCTCACCGCTGATACTAATCCCAACATTCTAGCTGGGCAAATTATGACCGTGCTCGAAGGCGCTATGCTGATGGGCAAATTGCACCAGGATACGGCTCGCTTGCACCAGGGCTTTAATGTGGCCCGACAGCTGATTACCCTAGCACTCCAGGAGCCCCGACCGAACGGTGTTAGTTGCTGGAAGCAGGAAAAACCATAATTTGGACACTGTAGCCTGTAGCCGAGTCCGTAAACCACCCAAGGTTTCCCTGGCATTGGAGCCAAAGATATCCAGTAGAATTAAGGTGTTGAAGACTACACCGACAGTACCCATGGCCACCACAGCAGACGGGGAGACCATGGTTATCCTCAACGATGCCGATTTTGAACCGAGGGCTTGGTAGGGTCAAAGGGACTGGTAAGCCGCTAGGTGCTGCCGGGCCGAGGTTGGCCAGGTGTATTGAGATAAGAGGGTTTGGCTATGTTGCACCAGGGCCTGGGCCTGGGTCGGTTGGGCGGCGGCAACCATGGCCTGGGCTAGGGCCAGGACTGACTCGGGTGGCACCAACAGGGCTTGGTCTGGGGCCAAGAACTCGGTGAAGGGGGGCTCGTTAGCGGTAACCACGGGCAGACCAGCGGCGATCGCCTCTAGCACCACCAGCCCCCAGCCTTCCTTGACAGAAGGAAAGCAAAACACATCGGCACTGCGGTATAACCCTGGCAACTCGGCATCGGGCACCACCCCCGGCAAGATCACATCGGTGCCCACGGTCAATCCCAGGCTGGCGAGTCGCTGAAAAAACTGGTCCCGGTAGGGTTGGTAGTCAAACAGGGTGGCCCCCCCAGCGATCACCAACTGGGCCTGGGGATATTGCGATCGCACCTGGGCAAATGCTGCCAGCAGGGTAATGGAGTTTTTCCGGGGTTCAATCCCCCCCACCGTCAAGTAAATGGGATGGCCCGTGAGGCCATAGGTGGCTCTGAGGCAGGCATCCTCCGCCTGGGGGTGGGGACTAAAGCGGTCTTGGTTCACCCCATTCACCACCCGTAGGGCCGCCAGACCATAGTCCTGAGCCAGGGCCTGCTGCCAGCGATCGCTGACACACAGACACAAATCCGTCTGCCGAATCGAGGTGTCCTGGCACTGGCGCAGGTAGGGGCTGGCATAGTCTTCCACATGGTGCACCGTACGCACCACATGGGGCACCTTACCTTGCTGTCGCAGTTGCACCAGGGCATTGGCCCCAATGCAGTCCTGGGCGTGGTAGATGTCGTAGGTCTGATCGACGGCCCCCAGGTAGGTGACAAACTCCTGAATCCGCTGGCGAATTAAGTCGTCGATGGCGGCGGGGGCAGGGGCAGCGGCAATGCCGTAGAAACCGCAGGGAAGGGGACGGTAACCGCCCTGGCCCCCTTTATCGAGAGCATAGATGGCCACGGTATGGCCCAGCTGGTGCAGAGCCGTGGCCAGCTCCCAAGTGTGGACAACGCTGCCCCGGGGTTGGGTGGAATAGGTCAGTAGGGCAATCTTCATGGGGCGGCATTGGCGGGCTGGGCGGGGGCGGTAAAGCCAGTCAGGGGCTGGGTGGACAGGTCCCAAAACACCTCCGTTTCATCCCCAGCCTTCAGGATCAGCTGGGGCTCGGGCACCATCTGCCCAATCGCCTGGCAGGTGATGCCCGCCTGGGCAAAGCACTGCTGCACGGCGTCCAGGTGGGTCGGTGACAGGCTCAGCAAAAACCCATAGCTAGGGAAACACCGCAGCCAGGTGGCTAAGGGCACCGTAGCGGGACGGGGAATCGCCATCACATCCAGCACCGCCCCACAGCCCGAGGTCTCCAGCAGCATCAGCGTCGTCCCCAGGATGCCGCCCATACTCACATCCTTACCGGCCCCACACAGTCCCTGCTTTGCCAGCTGGGGGAGTATCGCCAACTGCCGTTGCAAGGTCGCTGGCTCGGCCTGGGTAGCCCCATCCCAAAAGGGATACTGGGGGTGTAACCGGCCCGTTAGCTGAGTGGCCAGTACCAGCACCTGGCCCGGTTGGGCCGCAAAACTAGAGATCAGCTGGGTGGCCCGCCCCAAAATGGCCACTGACAGGGCTCCATAGGAACTATGGCAGTTGGTGTGCCCGCCCACAATCGGCACATTAAATGCCTGGGAAGCCGCCACCATCCCCTGCCACAGCTGATCCGCCTGCTGGCTGGACGGGCTCCAGAGGGCATCCACCACCGCCAGGGGCCGTCCCCCCATGGCATAGATGTCGCTGACGTTGACCAGCACCGCGCACCAGCCAGCAAACCAGGGGTCGGTCTCCACCAGCGGCGGCCAGATCCCTTCGGCCGCTAGCAGTAGGTAACCTTCCCCATCGGGAATGGCGGCACAGTCATCCCCTAACCAAATAGGGCAGCCGGTTTGGTTGTGGGACACATAGCGGCCCAGATGGGCCGCCGCCGTTTGAATATCTTGTTTCTGTCCCAGTCCCAGGGCCGGGCGCACCTGGGCAATTAACTCGGTCAGCATTTACCTAGTCCCGCTTAAACGTGATCTACCCTAGGGTGGGCACTGTCAGCCCTGTCAAGGTGGTTTGAAAGGGCTGATTTTTACCTGTTGAAGCGCTGAAAGCTTGATGATGCCTAGGGTGTGTGCCCGGCCTTAGGTCAACCTAGTGGCGGTGCAAAACCTGCTGCCCTAGGATACCTGCAACCCAGGGGCGGTTAGGGTAGGCCGGGGCTCAGCGCTGGGGGGGTAGAAGGCTAGGTCGGCGGCCATCAGGTGGTGGGGGTGCTCACGAATCACCAATTCATCCAGGCTGGCCCAATGTAACCGGCGGAAGAAGCGGACATTTTGCCGCTGCACCGTTGCTAGAAAGCGATCGCAGCCCCAACCATGGGCCGTAGTCACAGCTTTATGGATCAGGCCTTTACCGATACGGCCCACCCGGCGGTAGTCCGGATGCACCCCCAGGCGGCCCCCGTACCAGAGTCGCGGCTGGGTTTCGTAGATGCGCACCACCCCCACCACCTGCTCGTCCGGCGGAGCCTGATGGTCAATGGCGATGATCGGGTAGGCGATCTGATCCAGGTCATCGCCGTCATCTTCGGTAAATAGCGCCTGTTCCTGACAGAAAATAGCCTGCCTAAGCTGATAGTAGGCCGCTACCTGCTGGGGCGATCGCGCCAATGCAAAGCTGTACCGACTAGCGGACATCAACATACCTCCGAATTTAAATCCCGAATTCGTCCATTTGTGCCTTTAGATAGGCGTCCGGCTCGGCGGGGTCAAACGCCATTGTCTTCAGGTTTTCCACCCGACTCGACTCCTGGGGTGCCTCCACCCCCAGCTCTTCTGACAGTTCTCGGGCCAAGTCGGTGAGAAATACCTGCTGACTGATCTCGT
>SLIY01000336.1 GCA_007135385.1 Leptolyngbyaceae cyanobacterium CSSed165cm_216 | reverse complement strand
GTGGGCTACCAGAGCCATGGCGGCGACCAGGGTATCCGCTGCAAAGTCTAAGGGTTCAAAGCTAAACAATTGAATATAGCCAATGTTGCCGGGCAGCCGCTCCACCTTATTCACATCAAAATTGCGGCGACGACTGGCCTGGCACTGACGCGCTATCTCGTCCGGGGTCGGGGGCGCGTCAGCATCAATGTCAGGTAACACCATCGGGCTAAAGTGCAGACGCAGGGTGCGATCGCCACTCAACTCTTGCAATTGGGCCGTCAGGGTATCGGCTAGCTGCTGCCCCCCCTTAATAGCGCTATAGCCCCCGGCATCCAGCCGCTGTTGGATATCCGCCTGAATGATTTCCGCCACCTCCGGAAAGACATAGGCATCTAGCTGGGCCGCCAAGGCCGCCAGCACCGCCTCAATATCAGCCCCTTGCAGGGGAAAGTCATCCACAGGTTGGTCAACCGCCATGATCACCTTTAACCAATTGGCCCTAGCGAATTGGCCCTAACGAATGGGCTCGTGCACCGTTACCAGTTTAGTGCCATCGGGGAAGGTCGCTTCCACCTGGACATCGTGGATCATCTCGGCTACCCCGTCCATCACCTCGTCACGGCTCAGCAGGGTGGTGCCGTAGCTCATCAGGTCAGCGACGGTGCGGCCATCTCGCGCTCCCTCTAAAATCGCCGCCGAAATGTAGGCGACGGCCTCGGGATGGTTTAGCTTCAGGCCCCGCTGTTTGCGCCGTTCCGCCAGCAGAGCGGCGGTAAAAATCAACAACTTATCTTTTTCTTGGGGGGTGAGTTGCATGGGCTGATATCTAAACAGGGCATGGTGCTAGATGTAAGCTTTCAAGGTTTTCTCTGGCTTGTCAACTCAACCAATCCAACATCTGTCCTGCTCAATGTTAAGCACCACAACCATAAGCGCTAGCCTTAACTTAGGCTGCGGTACCATGGCCGCAGGACTATTCTTTCTTTACTTCCCGGTGGCCGCCATGACTGAACTAAGCCAGGCTATGCAAGAGGTGCGCCAGCGCGATCGCGCCTTCTTAGAAGCCAACAGTCCCTACGAGCATCTACAGACGATTCATGAAATCTGGCCGATCGTGGCCCAGAAATACGGCCATATTGTGGCCCAGGAAGATGCCCACGGGCAGCCTGCCGCCACCTTGACCTATCGAGACCTGGAGATAGCTATCCGCACCTTTGCCAGTGGTTTACAGGCCCTGGGGGTGCAAAATCGGGCCCATGTGGCCTTGTTTGCCGACAACAGCCATCGCTGGTTCATTGCAGACCAGGGGATCATGACCGCTGGGGGGATGAATGCGGTGCGCAGCGGCACCGCTGACGTGGAGGAGTTGCTGTACATCGCTGAGCACAGCGAGAGCACCCTACTGGTGGTGGAATCACTCGATCTATTCAAGAAACTGCGCGATCGCCTGGATGCCTTACCTATCCAACAGGTGATTGTGCTGTCTGACGAAACGCCCCCTGACGATACTCACTTGAAAGTGCTCAACTTTAACCAGTTGATGGCTTTGGGAGAAGGTCATCCCTACAGGCCAGTCGACGTCAAGCCCGAAGACCTGGCCACCTTGATTTACACCTCGGGGACCACGGGTAAGCCTAAAGGGGTGATGCTCAGCCACCGCAACTTGCTGCACCAAGTCAACACCCTAGAAGCCGTGGTGCAGCCTAAACCAGGGGATAAAGCCGTCAGCATTCTGCCGTCCTGGCACAGTTTTGAGCGTACAGCCGAGTATTTTCTGTTTTCTCGGGGCTGCACTCAAATCTACACCAGTATTCGCCACATTAAGGCTGATCTCAAAGCCCACAAGCCCCAGTATATGGTTGGGGTGCCCCGCCTGTGGGAGTCGATTTATGAAGGAGCCCAAAAGCAGTTTCGGGAGCAGTCCCCGGGCAAGCAAAAGCTAATTTTCACCTTCTTCGGCCTTAGTCAGCGCTACGTCAACCATCTGTGGCGTTACCAAAATATGAAAATTGACGCACCCCACCTTTCCCCGTTGCAACGGCTGGGATCTGGGGTTGTAGCACTGGTGCTGTGGCCGCTGCACCAGTTGGGCAAAAAGCTGGTCTACGGCAAAGTGCGAGAAGCTACGGGCGGCCAAGTTAAGCAACTGATCAGCGGCGGTGGGTCTTTGGCCCGGCACATTGATATTTTCTTTGAAATTATTGGGGTGCCCCTGCTGGTGGGCTATGGGCTGACGGAAACTGCGCCTGTGCTGACCGCTCGTCGGCCCTGGCATAATTTGCGCGGTGCGGCCGGGCAGCCCATTCCTTTCACCGAAATCAAAGTCGTCGATCCTGAAACGCGACAAGAGATCCCCCAAGGGGCTCAAGGGTTAGTACTAGCTCGGGGACCACAAGTGATGGAGGGCTACTACCGTAACCCCGAGGCCACAGCCAAGGCGATTGATGCCGATGGCTGGTTTGATACAGGCGACTTAGGCTGGATTAGTCAGGATGGCAACCTGGTGTTGACGGGGCGGGCTAAAGACACCATCGTGCTAACCAACGGCGAAAACATCGAGCCCCAGCCCATCGAAGATGCCTGTATTCGCAGCCCCTACATCGACCAGATCATGCTGGTGGGCCAAGACCAACGGTCCTTGGGAGCGCTGATTATGCCAAACCTGGAAGCATTACAAGGGTGGGCCAACAACCAGGGTCTGTACCTGGATGTGCCAGATGATGACAGTCCGGCCCCAGCCAACTGTACCCCAATCACCTTAGAGGATGAACGGGTGCAGAAACTGTTTCGTAGTGAACTTACCCGTGAGGTGAAAGACCGGCCTGGCTTCCGCCCCGATGACCGCATCGGCCCCTTCCGGTTTGTGGTTGAGCCCTTTTCGATGGAAAACGGCCTGCTGACCCAAACCTTAAAAGTGCGTCGCCCTGTGGTGATGGAACGGTATCGCGATATGATTGACGCCATGTTTGTGTAAAGCCTGGGCTAGACCATGGCCTGGGTTTTAGCAAGTTTTCCCGAAGTATCCGGCAGCAGCTCAGCCGCTGTCGTAGAAGCTGTTGCAACCGTTTTGATTACATCTAGGTTTATGGATAGCAATAACTCTCTGCTGCTAAAGCGGGTCGTCAATATCAAGGCGATCGTCACCCCTCTATGGAAAGAAGAGGCCCAGAAGCAGCTACAGTCGCAAATCAACGAGATTGATAGTCGCCTGCAGCAGCTGGAAATGCAAGGTCAGCGGATGATGGTGGAACTGCAAAAGCAGGGGGAAACCCAACCGTCGAACACCGCCATTCAGCAGCAAATTGGTGATGTCCAAAACCGGCTGAACCAAGATAAAAGCAAGCTTTTACAGCAGAAAAACCAGAACTTGCAGCAGCTACAACAAGTGCAAACGCTAGATTTAGAGGCCGAGGTTGACCAGGGCAAAGTAGAAAGCTTCTTTAACGTAGCTGTGGGCGACAATCTGGTGAGAAAACTGCAAGTGGAAATTTTAATTAAAGACGGTGTGATCCAGGAAATTCGCGGCGAGTTGTAATGGGGGTGATGTTG
>SLIY01000134.1 GCA_007135385.1 Leptolyngbyaceae cyanobacterium CSSed165cm_216 | reverse complement strand
TGCTGCAACAATTGGCTGTCGGGGTTAGCCTGCTGCCCCACCGATCTCAACTGATTGAGTTGGGTGTGTAAGGTTTGAATTAAATCTGTCGCCATAAACACGGGGATCAGTAACAATTTGGTTTAAAGGTTCACGCTCCTGGAAACAAATGTTAAGGTTAATGAATAACTGCCTTTCAATTAATGCCCTTCAATAAGCATTTGTTGCGGCTCAACTAACCACAGAAACATTTTCTCTGGTTATGGTGTAGTTTATCTCTATCTTGAATACCTGACATCTAACACAGAACATTTGTACGATCTGTGCCTGGGTTTCATACCACTACTCTTTGCTTAAGAGTGATTTCAGCGTAAATTGACTCCTCTTTCGAGGCTAGATTTCTGGCACCCGTAGCCCAGTACCCACAGCAAGGAGTTCGCCATCCAACCAATTCAGCATCGAGGTCAATGCTCTTCCAAGACTGATACTATTTCACCCTAAGGTCTTTCGTCGCATCCTATGACAGCAACGGTTCATTCCCCGCTTCCTGCCGACTGCCCCCTCCCTGGGTGGCTTAAAACCTGTGTGCTTACCCACCATGGGGATCACCCTGATGAACCCAGCCATGATGCGGACGATAAATCAAACAGTTCCCTGGTGTGTCATGCCTTTGAATTTGCCCACCAACTCCACCAGGGACAGTACCGGGCCTCGGGCGAACCCTACAGCTGTCACCCGATTGCGGTAGCGGGGCTACTGAGGGACCTGGGGGGAGACAGCGCCATGATCGCCTCCGGCTTTCTCCACGACATTGTCGAAGACACTGACATCACCCCAGAGGAAATTGAAGCACGGTTTGGCGATGAGGTGCGGCAGCTGGTGGAAGGAGTCACCAAGCTGTCTAAATTTAATTTTGAGAGCAAAACCGAGCGCCAAGCCGAAAACTTTCGCCGCATGTTTCTGGCTATGGCCCAGGATATTCGGGTGATTGTGGTGAAGTTGGCCGATCGCCTGCATAATATGCGCACCCTAGAGCACCTGAACGATGACAAGCGCCGCCGCATTGCTCGGGAAACCATGGAAATTTTTGCCCCCTTGGCCAACCGCCTGGGGATCGGGCGGTTTAAATGGGAATTGGAGGATTTATCCTTTAAGTACCTGGAACCCCACGCCTACCGGCAGATGCAGAAACATATCACCGAAAAGCGGGCCGATCGCGAGGCTAGATTGGTGCAAGTGGCGGAAACCCTACGCGATCGCATGCACCAGGCCGATATTCAAGTGGTTGATGTTAGCAGTCGTCCCAAGCATCTGTATGGCATTTACCGCAAAATGGAGCGGCAGCGGAAAGACTTCACCGAAATCTATGACATTGCCGCCATCCGCCTGATTGTGGGCACCAACGAAGAATGTTATCGAGCTTTAGCTATTGCCCACGACGCCTTTCGCCCCATCCCTGGCCGCTTTAAAGACTACATTGGGCTGCCCAAGCCCAACCGTTACCAGTCGCTACACACCGTAGTGATTGGCCCTAAGGGCAAGCCCATCGAGGTACAAATTCGTACCCTAGAAATGCACCACATCGCTGAATACGGGATTGCCGCCCACTGGAAGTACAAAGAAACTGGAGCTTCCAGTAATGCCCGCATGACCGCGGATGACGAAAAATTCACCTGGCTACGGCAGCTCCTAGAGTGGCAGAACGACCTCAAAGACGCCCAGGAATTCTTAGAAAACGTCAAGGGCAACTTGTTTGATGAAGATGTCTATGTGTTTACCCCCGATGGGGATGTCATGCCCCTGAGTCGGGGGGCAACACCGGTAGACTTTGCCTATCGCATCCACACCGAGGTGGGGAATCACTGCTCAGGGGCACGAGTAAATGGCCGCATCGTCACCCTCGACACCCATCTGGAAAACGGTGACATCGTTGAAATTTTGACCCAAAAGAATAGTCACCCCAGTCTCGACTGGTTGAACTTTGTGGTCACCCCCAGTGCCCGCAACCGAATTCGTCAGTGGTACAAGCGATCGCACCGGGATGAAAACATGGCCCGGGGCCGTGACTTACTGGAAAAAGAGTTGGGCCGCAATGGCTTTGAAGCCCTGCTCAAATCAGAACCCGCCCAGATGGCAGCAGAACGCTGCAATTACCAAACCGTGGATGATTTGCTGGCCGGTCTAGGCTACGGCGAAGTCACCCTCAGTCTATTCGTCAATCGCCTGCGGGATGCCGTCAAGGCTCAGCAGCCCCTAGAACCGGTTTCCCCCGAGGCCTCCCTCGATAGCTCTGATCAGTTTCTGGCCGGGGCCGTCACCAGCTCCCACAAGGCTCAGCGTCAAGTCACCTCTAAGGCACCCATCTTAGGGGTGGAGGGGCTGCTGTATCACATTGCTGGCTGCTGCAACCCCCTGCCCGGTGAACCGATTATGGGCAGCGTGTCCATGGGCAGTCGGGGGATTGCCATTCATCGCCAGGGGTGCCCCAATCTGGAGGGAATTCCAGGGGATCGAATCATCCCGGTCAGCTGGAACCCCAATGAACTCAACAGTTCTCGCCAGACCTACCCCGTGGAAGTGCGGATTGAGGTGATTGACCGGGTTGGAGTGCTAAAGGATATTCTCTCCCACCTGTCTGATCTACAAATTAATGTGCATAAGGCCCAGGTCAAAACCTTCCCCGGCCAAACCGCCGAGATTGACCTGGGTCTAGACGTCAAAGACCACGACCACCTAGACCAAACCTTTACCCAAATTCGCAAGATGACCGACGTGCTGAAGATTCGGCGGATGAGCGAGGGGGGATGAGGGACGTGCAGGAAAATAAACTACCCGCTGATCGGGCTTGCTCCCTAGGGGAGCCATTGCATGAACGACTTCGCTCAGCCCTCGATCACTGAAGGTTGAGCGAAGTCGTTCGCGTTAGCGTCTCCCGAAGGGAGAAAACCTGGCCACTGGGTACACTATTAACCCGCAGATCCCTAAGGGGAGACGGGGTTGGGTGTCGGGGGGTGGGGGTTAGGCTGGCCCAAAAACCCGAAGCCCACTTCCTAAACATCAGTTCAGTGCTAAGGTGGTCATTTTGTAATAGTTAATTACCCCTCGCTCCATCAACCCCTTGCTTCAGCGTATTCAGGACAGCCTGCTTGACTTAGTGGGTCAATCTGTTCAGCTTTTACCTGGACTGTTCATTGGACTGGTGTTGGTGCTGCTCACCTGGTATGCCGCTAAAGTGGCTCAGCAGGTTGTGGGCAAAATGGCTGAGCGCTTACTGTCAAGCCGATCGCTGCAGCTGCTAGCGATGCAGGTGGCCCGGATTGGCACCTGGGCTATCGGCTTAATCATTGCCGCAGTGGTGGCCTTTCCTGACCTGCGTCTGGGCGACATCATTGGGTTGCTGGGGCTGGGGTCAGTGGCCATTGGCTTTGCCTTTCAAGATATCTTCAAAAATTTCTTGGCCGGGATCTTACTGCTGATTGAAGAGCCCTTCAGCCTGGGGGACCAGGTGATTATGGGGGACTACGAGGGCACGGTGGAATTAATTAAGGTGCGATCGACCC
>SLIY01000385.1 GCA_007135385.1 Leptolyngbyaceae cyanobacterium CSSed165cm_216 | reverse complement strand
TGGTGGTTGATCGCCAGCATCCCCAAGATGCCTACGGCATGATTACCGATACTGACATCGTCACCCGAGCCCTCGCCTTTGGACGGGATCTGAAGCGGCTGCGGGTCTACGAGATTATGAGCAAGCCCTGTATTGTGGTCAACCCTGACCTAGCGGTTGAATATGTTGCCCGTCTGTTTAGCAACACCGGCATTTCCGTCGCCCCAGTGATTCAATCAGAGCTATTGGGCATTGTCACCATGACTGACTTGCTAACCCATGAGGCGTTACTCTCAAACCCCCAAGAAACCCAATTGACCCACCAGATTGACCAGGCGATCGCCCTAGCGGAACAGACCTGTCAGACCTTTGGTAAACAGTCGCAGCAATGTGTCGCAGCCTGGGCGAAAGTCGATGCCCTACAAACTGAGTGGGCTTACCAAACCCAAACCCGGCTTGATCAAACCGCTTACGATGCCTTCAGGGCCGCCAATCCAGAAGCCCTGAAGTTAGAAGATTACGATAACTGGTGCAGCGGCTAGGGGCCACTATACTAGTGTCGCTTCAGGCGGATCCCTAAGAACAGGTCATAGAGAAACCCAAAAAAGTCCTTCATCTTTAGCAGCCCTAGGGACTGGGGCGAACCCTTCTGGTCTAGCAGGGGCCGCATTACCTCGTAGGTGGGCTTGTACTTGTACCAGGGCACCGATGGCCAGAGATGATGCACCAGGTGATAGTTCTGCCCCATAATCAGCACATTCAGAACCGCACCAGGGTACACCCGAGCATTCTTCCAGCGATCGCGCTCTTGAAAGGGACGATGGGGCAGATAGTCGAAGAACAACCCCAAGGCAATCCCCACCACCAGAGCTGGGGAAAACCAGTAATTGAAGATATAGCCCAGGAAATCAAACTGCCACGCCATCAACACCAGTAGGACCACGGCGAATCGGCCCAAAAACCACTCCAGCAGCTCCCAGTTTCGCCAGAGTTGTCGCTTGAAAAAGTAAACCTCGTGGTAAAAGAACCGGGCTGCAATCAGCCACAGGGGTCCGCCGGTGGAAACAAAGTGATCAGGATCATTTTCTGGATCATTCACATGGGCATGGTGCTGTAAATGCACCCGGGTAAACACCGGAAAAGAAAAGCCCAAAATCAAGGCACTACCATGACCCAACAGGGCGTTAACCGTGCGGTTACGGTGGGCCGAATTGTGGGACGCGTCATGGATGACTGTTCCAGATAAATGTAACGACAGTACGTTCATCAAAAAGACAAACCACCCGGCCCAGCCCCACAAGAAATAGCCCATCGTTGACAGGGTGATTAACCCCGCAGAGACCATAAACATGAGGGTATTTGGGCTCAATCCACCTTCTGTTTTCAGTAACTCAGGGGGAACCGTTTTTCGTACCGTCAGGGGCTCAGCTGCCGCCGACATGTTGTATCGCTCCTACACCAGTATCTTCAGCAGTATAGTCGACTACGCAGCGATAATAAAGTTTTGTGACGGGCATCCAAGGGGTTTGGTGCCAATCAGCAACCGATTATCGCCATCCTGCCTGAATCAATTCCGATGACTATAGCAGGTGCACGTAACATCCAGACCGCCCCCTTGCTTGCCAACTGAAATGACTGAGGTTGCTAGCCCCAGCAAGAATTGCGAAAGCCAATCCCATTCATGCTAGTATCCCTTTGCTCTGGTTGTCGTCGCAAAGCTCAGACCTGGACCGGGGAAACCTGAATGGGAATAGCACCTATGTCACTGCCCACGAATCTGCGCCGCACCAAAATTGTTGCCACCATCGGCCCGGCGACTCAACATGCCGATGTGTTGCGATCGCTGATTGAGGCCGGGGCCACCACCCTCCGGCTCAACTTTTCCCATGGCAGCCATGATGACCATCAGCGCAGCATTCGGCTGATTCGCCAACTGTCCTTTGAGCTCAACCAACCAGTGGGCATTCTGCAAGACTTACAGGGGCCTAAGATTCGGCTGGGTAAGTTTGAACAGGGGTCGGTTCAGCTAACCAAGGGAGATGCCTTCGTGCTCACCAGTGAGCTGATTATGGGCAATCAACAGCGGGCTGCGGTCACCTATGACCAGCTGGCTCAAGAAGTTCCCGCAGGAGCCACCATTCTGCTAGACGATGGCCGGGTGGAAATGCAGGTGGAGTCTGTCAACCCAGAGGCCCAAGAGTTGCACTGTCGAGTCGTGGTCGGCGGTACCCTGTCTAACAATAAAGGGGTCAACTTCCCAGGGGTTTATCTATCCATTAAGGCCCTCACTGACAAAGACCGAGAAGATTTGATGTTTGGGCTTAACCAGGGGGTCGACTGGGTCGCCTTGAGCTTTGTCCGCAATCCCCAAGATGTGCTGGAAATCAAGGAAATTATTGCGGCGGCGGGCAAGCATGTACCTGTGATCGTCAAGATTGAAAAGCACGAAGCGATCGAGCAAATGGAGGCCATTCTCTCTCTGTCGGACGGGGTGATGGTGGCCCGGGGGGATTTAGGCGTGGAGCTACCGGCAGAGGATGTGCCCATTTTGCAAAAGCGGCTGATTGCCACAGCCAATTCCTTGGGAATTCCGGTGATTACCGCCACCCAGATGCTCGATAGCATGGCGGGCAACCCTCGCCCCACCCGGGCCGAAGTGTCTGACGTGGCCAATGCGATTTTGGATGGCACCGATGCGGTGATGCTGTCTAACGAAACCGCCGTGGGGCAATATCCAGTGGAAGCTGTGGCCACCATGGCCCGCATTGCTACACGCACTGAGCAAGAGGAAACGGAGATTAAAGACCTGGCAGAAGCTCGTGCTAGGTCCATTCCTAATGCCATTAGCCATGCCGTCAGCCGTATTTCCGCCCAGCTACAGGCAGCCGCCATTATGACCTTGACCAAAACCGGGGCTACAGCCCGCAACGTGTCAAAATTTCGGCCCCAAACGCCGATTTTGGCGGTTACGCCCCATGTGCATGTGGCCCGTCAGCTACAACTGGTGTGGGGGGTACGGCCTCTGTTGGTCCTAGATTTACCCTCCACAACCCAAACTTTTCAAGCGGCTATGAATGTTGCCCAAGAAAAAGCTCTCCTCCATGACGGTGATTTGGTGGTGTTAACGGCGGGCACCCTACAGGGGGTATCGGGTTCCACAGACCTGATTAAGGTGGACGTGGTCACGGCTGTGTTAGGACGCGGGGTCGGTATTGGCGAAGGCTCAGTCAGTGGTCGGGCTCGGGTGGCCGCCAATAGCGTCGATGTCAATGACTTTAATGACGGCGAAATCTTAGTGGTACCCCATACCACCGCCGATTTTGTCGATCTGATTCGGCGATCGGGGGGAATTATTACCGAAGATGGTGACCTCACGGGCCACGCGGCTGTGATTGGCTTGCGCCTGGGTGTGCCCGTGATTGTCGGGGTGAAAAATGCCACAGAAATCATTCGCGACGGGGCGATTCTGACCTTAGATGCCCGCCGTGGACTGGTGTACTCTGGGGCTTTAGGCCCGGTCAGAAATGAACCAGCGATGACTCTGTAGCTGTGTAGCCCTAGCTCA
>SLIY01000112.1 GCA_007135385.1 Leptolyngbyaceae cyanobacterium CSSed165cm_216 | reverse complement strand
TTACTGAAAATTCGGATCATTGTCCTTGGGCATCACTTCCCGTGTGGAGCGTTCTAACAGGTTGGCCCGCAGATTTTCCCGACGCTGTCGGTTGCGGGCCAACAGATGACGAGCCCGTGCTTGTGCTGATTCCATAATAGCCTCCTAATTTCTGTATCAAAAGTTACCGAATGAATATTTCAAGCATACCCTTAGTTAGGGCGATTCAGGTTAAATTCTCTCTATGGCAAAGTTAAGAATTATTCTCATCACTACGACGGACACACGGGGCTGCGCCTACGGTCCCCGAACACCATTCCCCGCCAGGGCAGACACGCGAGTCTGATCCTACGCATTTGAAAAAAGAAAAGAGAAGAACGCAATCCATCTCCCATTCGTGCTGCTACGGGCGAGCCACGCCCTACATGCTTCGCTTTTCCCCTTCCCCACCTCCCCTCCCCTGCGGGAAGTCGCTAGCACGTCTACACCCCACCTACCCCTTAACATTTCTTATAATTAAAACCATTGTCCAACGAGGCCCCTAACCTTTGATCGTTTTGATTTTTCCTAGCCTGTTGGCCCTAGCCTTGGTCGATATTATCAATCAAGGCTTTACGACTCTGGTGCAGGGGCTCGAACAAACCCTGTTTGTCAGCATTTATGGTCTGCCGCTAGTGGTAATTTGGCTGTTGGCAGGGGCGGTATTTTTTACCTTGCGATTTGGCTTTATTAACCTGCGAGCTTTTGGCCATGGGGTGGCGGTGGTGCTGGGCCACTACGACAGCCCCGATCAGCCAGGGGAGGTATCCCATGCCCAGGCGCTGTTTACCGCCCTATCGGCCACAGTGGGTTTGGGCAATATTGCCGGGGTGGCGATCGCGGTGCAGTGGGGCGGCCCCGGTGCAGTGGTTTGGATGACCCTGGCGGGGTTTTTGGGCATGTCCACCAAGTTTGTGGAGTGCACCCTGGGGCAAAAATACCGGCTGGTCTATGAAGACGGGCGGACCGCTGGGGGACCGATGTATTACCTGTCTCAGGGGTTGGCGGACTTGGGCTGGCCCACCCTGGGGCGGTGGTTGGCGGGGGTGTTTGCCGCCTGCTGCCTATTGGGGGCCTTGGGTGGGGCCAATATGTTCCAGGCGAATCAGTCCTTTGCGGCGGTAGCTACCATCGCCCCGGCCCTGGTGGCCTATCGTTCCTGGTATGGGGTGGGGTTAGCGGCCCTGGTGGCTCTGGTGATTTTAGGGGGTATTCGCCGGATTGGCACCGTGGCCAGTGTGACGGTACCGGCCATGGCCGGGGTCTACATGGCCGGGGCATTGTGGATTTTGGCGAGCCACAGGGCTGACCTCTGGCCAGCAGTACAGACGATCGCCCGGGAGGCCGTGCATCCCCAGGCGGTGGAAGGGGGGGCTCTGGGGGTGCTGGTGCAGGGCATCCGTCGGGGTGTATTTTCCAATGAGGCGGGGATTGGCACTGCCGCGATCGCCCATTCTGCCACCCGCACCCAAGAACCGGTTCGGGAAGGACTGGTGGCGATGTTAGAGCCATTTATCGATACGGTGGTGATCTGCAACGTGACCGCCCTAGTGTGTGTGGTGACGGGGGTTTATCAGCAGGCCGGTCTGTCAGGGGTGAACCTGACCCTGGCTGCCTTTGGTACTGAATTGCCCTGGTTCCCAGCGGTATTGACCGTGGCCATTAGCCTCTTCGCCTTTTCCACGATTATTTCCTGGTACTACTATGGGGTACAGGCCTGGCAGTACTTGCTGGGGTCTCGGTTGACCCTGGTTTACACCAGTCTTTATATTGGCTGTGTATTTTTGGGGGTGGTATCAAGCTTGGGGGCGGTTCTGACATTTAGCGATATGATGATGTTCGCCATGGCTTTCCCCAGTGTACTGGGGGGTCTGTTGCTGTCGAACCAGGTGGCCCAAGAGACCCGACAGTACTGGCAGCGGTTGGGCATCCCCCAGCCTCGCCCCGTGGCCAATCTAAGCTTACAACTGTCCCGTTACCTCTCCCTAGGAGCTATCGAAGTATCTACCCAGGTCAGGGATGATCGTCTCCCCTAGCCTCGGCCCCACCTACCGCAACGGCCATGGAAATTGACATTCTCATTTTGACGGTCTATTTCATCTGCATTGCCTATGTGATCTATCAGATGGCCCTGTCGGTGGAGGCGACCCTGGAAGACCAGGTGGTGCTGGTGGCGGATCAGGAGGGACTGGAAGCGGCGGTGCGATCGCAAATGGTGCAGCAAGGCTTTTCTGAGGACGCAGCTGAGGCGGTAGCCGCCGCCCCAGCCCCTTTGCGGCCTGCTACGGCCCTGCAACTGATGATGCCTGAACCAAAAGCGTTAACCGATGAAGCGGGTAACCCCACCCAGGGGAAGGTGTTAATGCAGGTGCTGCCCCAGGGTCCCCAACCGTTGCAACCGGTGCCGGGGTTGACGGTGCAGGTGCTAAACCAAACCCAGGGGGTGCAGGTGACCGTAGACTGGGACCGCAGTTCCATCAGCCGCCTGAATAATCAAATTCGCCGGGCGATTCGTATTACCCCTGGCATGCGGTTGGATTTGGGCTTGCCCCAGGTGACCAGTGTGGTCAACCCTAACCAGTTTCTCAGCGCTCTGATCACCAGCGAAGATACGTTTACCCGAAACCCCGACACCCAGGTGCTACAGGTGGCCGCTCCCCTGCTGGACTTGCAACGGCTGGCGGTGATGCCCGCTACCGCCCGTTACGCCCTGGACCTGGTGGTGCAATTGACCCCCATGGCTGGACGGGGGGCGCGATCGATTGTGCTGCTGGTGCCGTTTCACTTCAGGGTAGAGGTATTACCGGCCCAGCCGGCAATTCCCCTGTTGAACTGGCTGATGAGGCGTTAGGGATAGGCTATGGCTTTTTCAGGCCATATTGCTGAATGGCCTGATCTAGCTTCTCCGCTAACGAAGTCCAATACGACCCGGCTTCGGGGCAGGGGGGCAGCTACAGCTTGAGTTGGTGTAATATCTACTGCAAAATAGGTTTAATGTCGATACAATCCCCTAAAATCGCGACCTGCCTTCATCACCCGTTGGGTCGGTGGCAGTTGGAAGGGCCTAGAAACAAACGCTTTAGCCCATAACCACACCCATGCCACAGAATGTTCGTCTTTCGTCTGGAATTGAAGGGCTTGATGAAGTCTTAGACGGTGGATTTTTGCCAAAACAGACCTACCTTGCCCGGGGTGGGCCAGGCTGTGGCAAAACGACCCTAGGTTGGCATTTCCTCACCGCCAACCTAGACGATGGTGCGTCTCGGCTGTTTATTAGCCTGGGGGAAGCTAGCGAGCAGCTGAAGCGCAATGGGGCGGCCTCAGGGTTTCCGGTAGACGCTGTGGAGGTGCTAGACCTTAGCCCTGATGCGGACTTCTTTGTCCAGAACCAGGGCTATGACCTGTTTGCCGCCGCCCAGGTAGAGCAGGCTCCTCTGAACGACCGGATTGTGGCCCAGGTCAGGGACCTGAAACCACAGCGGGTGTTCATCGATTCGATCACTCAGCTCCGTTACTTGGCCACCGATGCTTACCAGTTTCGCCAGCAGGCGGT
>SLIY01000223.1 GCA_007135385.1 Leptolyngbyaceae cyanobacterium CSSed165cm_216 | reverse complement strand
TGTACAGATCAGGGCGGTTCAGCCCCATCACCACGTGCTCTAGCTGCTCTTCTAGTTCTTCTAGGCTGGGGTAGCGCTGCTGAAGCTTGATCAACAGCGATCGCAAATCAAATTGCTCTAGGACCTTGGGATCGTTTTCCCAAGCCTGCTGGTAGGTGGCAAACACCAGCTTTTTAATCCGCAGGCTGTGGTGATCGGTGGATAGGTTGCGCACCGCAACCGACAGTAACCCCTCTGCTGTCATCGGCAGGGTGCAGCCTCCCTCTGCTCCAGCCAGCTGGTGGTCGGTCTCTGGGTCTTCGGGGTCTAGCGCCAGTTGGTAGGCGGGTACAGGTTCCTGGATATTTTTTAGGTGTAACGGTCCTAAAAATGTGGCGTGTAAGGCTAAACGGGCCTTCACCACGTCATAAATGGTTTGGGAAACGCACAGTCCCCTGGGTTTTGCATAGGTCTGTAGCCGGGCGGTGATATTCACCCCATTGCCCATCACATCCTGCTCACTTACCAGAATATCCCCTAGGTGAATGCCAATGCGGTGATCCAGATAATGGGTAGGGTCTAACCCGCTGGTTTGATCCGTCAGCCGTCGCTGCATCTCTAACCCACAGGAGACCGCTTCCACGGCACTCAGGAAGTACATCAACAGACCATCTCCGGTGGATTTCAGCACAGTGCCGCCAAAGACTTCACAGGTGTCGGCAATTACGGTTAGGTCTTGATCAATCAGCCGTAGGGTTAGCCCTTCATCCATCGACATGCGAGCGCTAAACCCAACGGCATCGGTAACCATAATGGCGGCTAAGAGCCGCTGACCGTGGGATAGCGATGACACGCGACGTTCCATGAAGACTTGGGGTGGTGCACAGCAATTAACCATAGGTCTGGACAAACGGCAGATACCGTCGCCAGCACCCCTAAGATTGCCCGCTTAGTCGCTGCGATACGCTATGGTCAGGGACAGAATCCTCAGCTTTACCCAGTCTTCATATCGGCGATCGCGCCTCGGGCCATGGAAGCGATCGCCTGATCCGTCGCCTTGGGCAGCTGATAGTAGCGCCCCCCAGCGGTTTTAGCCAATTCCTTGCCAAAGCCGGTAGAGACAAATTTGCGTTCGGTGTCAATGATTAGCAACTGATACCCTATCCCCCGAATCCGGCCAGCAATCTCCAGCAATTCTTGTTTGATGTCGGGTTTTTCATCGGCGTCCATGGGTTCCCCCAACGAACGAGCCAGGGGAATATTGCCCCGACCATCGGTAATCGCCACAATCACCACACTACCCACATCCCCCGATTGCTGGGCATTGGTGCCCACCCGCACCGCCTGGGTTAGCCCATGGGCCAGAGGAGAGCCACCGCCGCAGGGCATCCGCTCTAACCGCTTGCGGGCCATGGCAATCGAGCGGGTAGGGGGCAATAACACCTCGGCCTGCTCGCCCCGAAACGGAATCAAGGCCACCTGGTCGCGGTTTTGGTAGGCCTCGGTCAGTAGGTTCAGCACCGCTCCCTTAGCCGACTGCATCCGGTTTAGGGCCATAGATCCAGAGGCATCCACCACGAAAATAATTAGCGAACCCGCCTTACGGGCCAGGCGTTTGGCTCGGATATCCCCCTGCTCGACAATTACCCGGCGATTGGGTTGCCGCTGGCGGCGAGCTTTTTGGTAGGGGGCCGCGGCCCGCAGGGTAGCATCTACGGCAATGCGGCGGACGGGTCCCTGGGGCAAAAACGGTTTGATATAGCGGCCCCGTTCCTCAGAAAAAATCAAATTTTGACGACCCGATGATCCCTGGCGGCCCATGGTTTGGGCAAACAGCAGCATCGACGGATCGATGATCACCCCTTCTGGATCAAACACAAACTCCTCGGGAATGCTGGGGGGACTATCTTCAGGGTCGTCTGGATTATCCTCCTCTTCTTGATCGGTATCGGTGTCGTCGTCCTGGTTATCTTGAGGATCTTGGTCTGGCTCGGTCGGTGGCGGCGGTGGCGGTGGCGGTGGCGGTTCTTCCGGCATCTCTTGGGGCAGCATCGAGCGCGGCACAATCACTAGCTCTACCGCCACCCGTAGGTCATCGGCAGATACCGTAGCCCGGCCATCGAGGGCCGCATGGGCTTTGGCCACCCGCACCGCAAACAGTTCTGCCCGATGCCCCTGAATGCCGCCCCGCAGGGCTTCCGTGACCAGGTATTGAATTTGCTCTCGGCTGATGGTGACGTCTTTTAGCCACTCTCGGGCCAAGATGATCTGGGTTTTTAGGGCGTCCATTTCGTCGGCATAGCCCGCCAAAAAGCCCTGGGGATCGGCGGCAAATTGGGCCGTTTGATCAACCACGGCCACTCGGTCTTCTAGATTCATGACGCCGTCGGCGGACAGGGCAATGGCAATGCGATCCAGTAGGTGCTCTCGCAGCACCCCTTCCTCAGGGTTATAGGTAGCGACCAGCAGGGGCTCACAGGGATGTTGGAAGCTAATGCCCTCCCGCTCTATTTGGTTGCGGCGAGTGGTGAGTGTAGCCAGCAGTAAGTTGGCGATCTGGTCGTCCAACAGGTTAATTTCATCGACATAGAGCACCCCTCGATGGGCCTCCGCCAACAACCCCGGCTGAAAGATACTTTCCCCCGCCTGGATGGACTTCGCCACATCCACCGAACCCAGCAGCCGATCTTCAGTCACCCCCAAGGGCACCTGCACAAAGGGAGCCGGAATTACCCGAGTGGGGATATCAGGACTGTCGGGACTAAACCGCTCTAGGGTCTGGTCATCCCACTGGCGGGGATCGGTGGGGTCGGTATTGCAGCAGGACCCCTCTACCACCTCAATCGGGGGCAGTAACTGGTGCAGTGCCCGAGCCATCACCGACTTCGCCGTACCTCGGCAACCGGCAATTACCACCCCCCCCAAGCCAGGGTCAACCGCTGCCAGCAACAGTGCCATTTTGATGGCCGACTGCTCAACGACCGCCGCTAGCGGAAAAACAAGAGGAATCGGGGATTCTACAGTGGTAACCATGGCCATAAATAGGAGAATCAACGTTCACCATATCAGGTATCGCTGGGGGCAAACCAACTGATATTGACGGGTTTGCCCTATCGGGCTAAATCCCATGGGGCGGCTCTAAGGCCTCTGCCGTGCCTGCCAATTAGCCCCATCGTTAATATTTCGACACCTTAACTATTCTAGGCTCAGTAATGTCCTCAGGGTAGGCATTCTTTCAGGGCGTGAAAGTCCGTTGTTTCTACATTGGGATTGGTCTGGAATTTGCCCATGCTATGGAGTAGGGCGGCTCATCGGCGATCGCCTGTGGCGATAACCTGAGGAACTTTGGGTATCTTGCGGTTAGGCCAGATGACTGCCCTAATTTTTTGGACCTGGTTTTTACCCTCTACCTGACCTACACCATAAACAATGGCTTTAAATTCCTCTCTCGAAATCTTGTCCCCCCTGAGTGGACCCGTGTCCCCCCACGCGCCTGCATCTTCCCATGCGATCGAATGCAAGCTTTTACTGGATCGCGGTCTGTATACCCCCTGCCATATTTGGGTGCCAGACATCGATCACCGGCTGCCAGCGGTGTATGTCGATAATCAGTTCTACAGCTTTTTTAAGACCACGACTCAGGCTCAAAAAGCCTTAGATGTGATGGCGCGCCTCGGGAGACGGGATGACTATGTGGCCCTGACCCAAACGACCCGGGGTTATGCGGTGTGGGCCCATGAACCTGGGGCTCGATATGCCCCGCCTGACCGTAACCCTGGCTATAGGGTGTATCCCGTCTTTGGCCCCCAGCCCTGTCTGCTTCTAACCCACCCCAGCGCCTATCAACTACAGCGGCTGCGGGTACCCGATATCGCTAACCCCATCGATGGACTGTTATATCAAGGCCAGGGCTACAGCATCTTCAAGCAGGGGCAGGCGATTGACAAACTGCTAACAACCGCCGCTAAGCTGGCCCAGCGAGGGGACTACCCGTTGATTGCTTTCACCGCCTCCACCTGTCTTCTAGCGATCCTAGAACCTGGTAGCGAAGTGGTTTAGTGTAAAAAGTTTGAACCCGGTAGCCAGTGGTAAACCCTTCCGGTGGGAGAGGCCCGCATCGCATGCTGACATCGGTGTCGGGAGTACGTCACACAATTCAGGATCAGCAGGGGTCCCTAATCCTCTAAGGTGGATAATCTAGAGTGGACAATGTGAGCCTGATGATGGGCAACGGGAAGGGAGTCAATGACTGATACACCGATGACTGATAAAACAGAACAGATTACGGTATTTATTTGTGGATCGGCCCTGCGCGGCCAACCCGACAACCAAAACCTGCAAGGGGCCGATTTCGTCGGAGAGGCACAAACGGCCCCAATTTACCGGCTACATGCGGTGAAGGACGGTTGGCATCCTGGGATCCATGAAGTTGGGGAAGGGGGCATCTCGATTCCTGGAGAACTCTATGCCATGACGCCGGACCAATATACCTATCTAAAAGACAATGAACCTCCCCATATGTACCCCCATGAGGTGCAGCTGGTGGGAGGCGGTACGGCGATCGCGTTTCTCTATCCCAAATCCTTAATTGATCAACACGGCTGGCCCGATGTGTCGGAATATGGGGGCTGGATTGCCTATAAGGCGGCGGTTGCGTCTGCTAATCCGTGAGATCAGGGGCAGTAAGCCATTTTGGCCTTGACAGACCACTAGCCACCGCCTGAGGTTTTTTGCTGCCGCATCAGCTCTGGCCCCTGGGACGTGCCCAGGCGCGTCGCCCCAGCTTGCACCAGAGCGATCGCCTGGGCCGCCGATCGAATCCCGCCTGAGGCTTTGATGCCCACCCGGCCCTTGGACAACTCTCGCAATTGCTCGACCACCTCGACGGTGGCCCCCCCATGCCAGCCGGTGCTGGTTTTCAAAAAGGTGGCCCCGGCATCCATACAGAGGTCGGCGGCCAGGGTGATTTCTGCCGGGGTTAGTAGGGCCGTTTCTAAGATGGCCTTGACCGACTGTCCAGTTTCTTCACACAGGAGGGCGATCTCTCGGTGGACGGCATCTTGCTGGCCTGACTTGAGCCAGCCCAGGTTAATCACCACGTCTAGCTCTGTGGCCCCTCGCTCTGCGGCCTCCTGGGCTTCGTAGAGTTTGGTAGCAGTGGTGGTAGCCCCGGTGGGAAAGCCAATGACGGTACATACCTGGACTGGACTCTGGTGCAATAAATCAGCGGCCTGGCCCACGTAGCAGGGAGCAATACATACCGACGCAAACCCGTAGCGATCGGCATCGGCACACCACTGGCTAACCTGGTCTGGGGTGGCGGTGGGGCTCAACAACGAATGGTCAATCAATGGAGCTAGGTCGATGGCGTCATCGGTGGCGAACAAACCCTTGGCCATGGGTAAGGGGTCTCCTGATCAGTGCCGAATGGTGAACTAGGCCGTCAGCACGACGACCGTTTCTCACTATATCGCGCCACCAGATAGTGGCTTAGTCTAGGATCCAAACGCTAAGGGACTTGAGGTGTTTCTGTCATGTTGTGCTCACCCCCCAGGGGTGAGTGGATAGCTGCCTTCTGCCTTTCTTTACTAGGTCATGGTTCAACCGCTGATTTCAGCCATCATTTGTACCCACAACCGGGCTAGTTACCTAAAGGCCGCTGTGGATAGTCTGCGATCGCAGACCTATTGCCCCTACGAGATCATCATCGTCGATAACGCCTCGACTGACGATACCCGTCAAGTGATTGAAACCTTTGGACCTGACCCGCCCATCACCTATGTGTACGAAGGCACCCTAGGGCTATCCAGGGCTCGCAACCGGGGGGCACAGGTAGCCCGGGGGCAAATTCTGGCCTACCTAGACGACGATGCTGAGGCGGCGACTGGTTGGCTGGCGGCCCTGGCGATCGCCTTTGACCGTCCGTCATCGGTGGCGATCGCCGGTGGGCGGGTAAGTCTGGCCTGGCCCCCAGGCTACGATCCGCCGCTTTGGCTATCCCCAGGCATGCTGGAAACCCTGGGGGTTTACGATTTAGGACCGGCAATTCGGCCTATTACCGATCCTCGGCAAACCCCCCGGGGGCTTAACTACGCCATTCAAAAGCCGGTGTGGCAAGCCATGGGAGGGTTTAATGCTCACCTGGGTCGGGTGGGTCACTGCCTATTATCCAACGAAGAACTGTACATGACCCAGCGGGTACTGGCCGCCGGGTTGGGGGTGCTGTATATGCCCCAGGCGGAAGTCACCCACCAGGTCGCCCCAACCCGCCTGCGCCGTCGCTGGTTTTTGCGCCGTAGCTGGTGGCAGGGTATCAGCGAATGTCATCGCGATCGGCTGGAACAAACTCTTACCCTGCGGAGCATAGGGGGGCGCAGTCTAAACCTGGTGCGGGGGCTAGGCAAGGGACTAAGTCCCGGAGGTGATCCTAGCCAACGGTTTGAACACCTGACCTATAGTTACGGTCAGCTCGGCTATGTGTGCAGTGGTATTAGTCACCTGGCCCACAGCCGAATTTTCTCGGTGGCTGACGCTGATGCTGTTGATGATCCTCCCCATGACCCCATGTCCTGACAAAGTGCCGGTTTCTGTGCTGATTCCGGCCAAAAATGAAGAGCGCAACCTGCCGGCCTGTCTGGCCAGTCTAGAGCGAGCCACCGAGATCTTTGTGGTGGACTCTCAGAGCCGCGATCGCACCGCCGCGATCGCGACGGCGGCCGGAGCCCAGGTCGTCCAGTTTCAGTTCAGTGGCGACTGGCCCAAAAAGAAAAATTGGGCCTTAGACCATCTGCCCTTTAGCCATGAGTGGGTACTGATTGTCGACTGTGATGAGCGCATTCCCCCCGACCTGTGGGATGAAATCGCTACGGCCATTCACCAGAGCCCCTACGACGGCTACTACCTCAACCGCCGAGTCTGGTTTTTGGGCACCTGGATTCGCCATGGCGGCAAATATCCCGACTGGAACCTGCGCCTGTTTCGCCATCGCCAAGGCCGCTACGAAAACCTACACACCGCCGATATTCCCAACACTGGCGACAACGAAGTGCACGAACATGTGATCATCGAGGGGGCTGTGGGCTACTTGCGCCATGACATCATCCACGAAGACCTGCGAGACCTTTATCATTGGCTGGCTCGCCACAACCGCTACTCTAACTGGGAAGCCAGGGTCTACTACAACCTGCTTACCGGCAGAGATCGAGGAGACACCATTTCCCCCAACCTGTTCGGCAATCCGGTGCAGCGCAAGCGATTTCTGAAAACCATCTGGGTGCGTTTACCCTGCCGCCCCCTACTCCGATTTTGGCTGGTATATGGGGTACAGCTAGGCTTTTTGGATGGTCGGGCAGGGTACATCTATGCCCGTCTGCTAAGCCAGTACGAGTCCCAAATTGGCATTAAACTGCTGGAGTTACGCCGGTTTGGCGGTCAGCTGAACCCCGGCCCAGCCGAACCATCCCACCCCCCCATCAACCCAGGGATGGGGTAGATTCGTAAGGGGCGTTGGCTGATCCAGCTCAGATGGTCCTGGGGGAGTTGCCTTTCGCCAGGCTGCCGATCTACCCTTGGAGACGCTTCATCGTCCCTGCCACCACTATCAACGACTATGGCCAAACAGCGCATTCTTTCTGGCATTCAACCAACTGGCAACCTACATCTGGGTAACTATCTGGGGGCAATTCGCAACTGGGTCGAGCTGCAAGACCAGTACGATGCCTTTTTATTTATGGCTGATTTGCATGCGATCACGGTGCCCCACAACCCCCAACGTTTAGCGGCAGATACCTACCAGGTGGCGGCCACTTACATCGCCTGTGGCATTGACCCGGAGCGGGCTACCATTTTCGTGCAATCGCACCTGTCGGCCCACTCAGAACTGGCCTGGTTGTTTAACTGCATCACCCCTCTCAACTGGTTAGAGCGGATGATTCAGTTCAAAGAAAAGGCGGTGAAGCAGGGGGAAAATGTCAGCATCGGCTTACTGGATTACCCAGTGCTACAGGCGGCAGACATTTTGCTGTACGAGCCTGACCTGGTCCCGGTGGGGGAAGACCAAAAGCAGCATCTGGAACTCACCCGCGACATTGCCGCCCGGCTCAATTTTCAGTACGGCAGCGAAGACAACCCAATTCTGAAGGTGCCAGAGCCGATGATCCGCGAGGCTGGGGCGCGGGTGATGAGCCTGACCGATGGCACTAAGAAAATGTCGAAGTCTGATCCGTCTGAACAAAGCCGGATTGATTTGACCGATCCACCGGAGGTGATTACCAAAAAAATTAAGCGGGCCAAGACTGATCCCGAGCGGGGGCTGTGGTTTGATGACCCGGCCCGGCCCGAATGCCACAATCTGCTGGGGCTATATATGGTGCTGTCGGGCCAGACTAAAGCGGCGGTGGCGGCAGAGTGTGAAACCATGGGCTGGGGCCAGTTTAAGCCCCTGTTGGCAGACACTACGGTGCAGGCGTTGGCTCCGATTCAGGCTAAGTTCAATGACTTAATGGGCGATCGCGCCTACCTAGAGCAAATCCTGAAAACCGGTCAGGAAAAGGCGGCGGCTGTGGCTAACGTCACCCTGGCCAACGTTAAGGATGCCCTCGGCTTTTCCCATCCCCTTTAGTCGATCCCCCAACAGGTTATACTAGCCAAACGCCTGTTGAGAATGCTTTTCAAGGAGTTTTTTTTTGACTGCTGCACCCCTGGGTTATCGATTCCGCACCGCGGCCCAAGCGGGAGATTTTCTGGTCACCGCAGAGGTGATGCCACCCAAGGGTGGCGACCCCAGTCATATGCTAGCCATGGCCCGAGGGTTAAAGGGTCGAGTGCACGCAGTAAACGTCACCGACGGTAGTCGGGCGGTGATGCGCATGGCCTCCCTGGCGGCGGCGGTGTTGTTGCAGCAGGAAGGGGTAGAGGCGATTTGTCAGATGGCCTGCCGCGATCGCAACCGGATTGCCCTGCAGGCGGATCTTTTGGGAGCCCATGCCCTGGGGCTGCGCAACCTGCTGACCCTAACCGGTGACCCCGTTAAAGCGGGGGATCACCCCGAGGCCCGGGGGGTATTTGACCTGGAATCAGTACGGTTGCTAAAGCTGATTGATCAACTCAATGACGGGGCAGACAGCCATGGTAAAGCTCTGACCGACGGCCCCCTGGACCTGTTTTGTGGAGCAGCGGTAGACCCCCAGTCCCGCAGTTGGTCAGGGCTCCAGCGTCGGTTTGAAGCCAAAGTTCAGGCCGGAGCTCAGTTTTTTCAGAGCCAGCTGATTACTGACTTTGACCGCCTGGCCAAGTTTATGGACCAAATTGCCGCCGGGTCTAACCGTCCGGTACTCGCCGGAATTTTTCTGCTGAAGTCGGCCAAAAACGCCACGTTTATCAACCGCAATGTGCCGGGTGCCCAAATTCCCCAAATCATTGTCGATCGCCTGGCTGCCGCCGCCGACCCCCTGCAAGAGGGGATCAAAATTGCCAGTGAACAGGTCAAGGCCGCTCGCCAAATCTGTCAGGGGGTCCACCTCATGGCCGTTCGCCGGGAAGATCTAATTCCTCAAATTCTTGATCTGGGGGAAATTGGGCCGATTACTGCCGCTGTTCCAGCGGTCATCGACCAGCGGGATCGATCGGCGGTTTCCCTACAGCCCTAACTGGGTAGTTCGTTAGGTTTTAGGTATCCATAGACACAACGTTCTATGAACTTTTTACGGCGCCGTGGACAAGGCTGAGCCTAAACTAGGCACCCTGATAACCGGAAATGGCATTGAATAATGTTTCTTACCCCTTGCTCCCATGCCAGCTAACTCGATATTTCCTCTGGTGAAGGCAATAGAGCGGCAGCCCTTAGTCATGGCTGCCAATGACAATCTGCTCCAGGTTTTGGCCTGTATGAGTCAAGCCAAGCGTAGCTACGTGCTAGTCGTCGACCACCAGCAGCACCTGGTGGGATTATTTACTGAGCGGGATTTAGTCCGGCTAACGGCTGAACGCCAGCCCATGGGGTCACTTACCCTGGGCCAAGCCATGCAGCGCCACCCCATGGTATTAACTGAGACTCAACTGGATAATGTTTTGATGGTGCTAACCCAGATGCGCCATGCTCGGGTGCGCCATCTGCCCATCGTCTCTGCCCAAGGCAGCCTGACAGGTATGCTTACCTATGAGGGCATTCGCCAGTTGCTGAAGCCAATCGATTTGCTACGGCTGCGCCGGGTGGAAGAGGTGATGGTACCCCAGGTGATTTGTGTCCATCCTGGGGTCTCTGGACTCGACCTGATTCGGCAACTGCATCAGCACCAGGTAAGCTGCTTGGTTGTTACCCAAACTGGGCAGCCTGGGTTGCCTCCCCTGGGTATGGTTACCGAAGGGGATATCCTGCGGCTACAGTTGCAGGCCTCACCGCCGCCGCTGCACACCTGGCAAGCAACCCAGATCATGTCATCTCCGGTGCGATCGACTCAACCCCAGGTGACACTCTGGCAAGCTCACCAGCACATGCAGATCTATGGGGTGCGTCGGCTGGCTGTGGTGGATGAGCAAGAGCGTTTGATTGGGTTGATTACCCCCACTAGCCTGATGCAGGGGCTAGATTTGATCGAGACCCATATGGCCATCGATACCCTGCGGGAAGTCGTGGCCGATCGCACCCAAGACTTAAGCCAGTCTAATCAAACCTTGCAGCGACAAGTGCATGAGCGGCGACGGGCTAAGGCGGCCCTGCAAAAGCAAATTTCGCGAGAACGTTTGGTGAACCGCATTGCCGATCGCATTCGCGAGTCCTTGAACTTGGAAAATATTCTGGCCACCACAGTCACTGAAGTACAGCAATTTTTGCAGGCTGAACGCGCCTTTATCTATCAATTTCAAGGGTCTACTGTGGGGCATATTGCGGTGGAATGCACCCAAGCTAGCTGCTCGACCCTGCGGGGGAATGCCCAGCTTGAAGCGGTCTTACATCGTATTCAGCCTGAGTTTTACCAGCAGGGGCGGCTGTACTCTATCCCCGATCTAGAAACCACTGACATCCCTAGCCCAGGGTTGCAGCTGTTTCGGCAATTACCTATCCGGTCTCTGATGATTGCCCCCATTGCCACCAAAACAGGCCTTTGGGGACTACTGATGTTGAACCAGTGTTCTGGGCCTCGCCGCTGGGAAAAGCTCGAGATTGATCTGGTCAGACAGTTGGCGACGCAGGTGGGTATTGCTATTCAACAGGCGGAACTTTATGCCCAATTGGCAGCGGCTAATGCTCGCTTAGACCAGCTCGCCCATGCTGATGGCCTGACCCAAGTTGCAAATCGCCGCCAGTTTGATCAGAGCTTAGAGCGGGAATGGCAGCGGGCGACCCGTGAACAGCAGCCCTTGGCCCTGATTATGATGGATATTGACTATTTCAAAGGGTTTAACGACACCTACGGTCACCAGGCTGGAGACGACTGCCTCAAGGCTGTCGCCCAGGCCATTCAGGCTACGGCTAGACGCCCGGCAGACTTGGTTGCTCGCTACGGTGGCGAAGAGTTTGTTGCCCTGTTGCCCAACACCTCCCTAGCCGGGGCAACGGCTGTTGCTGAGGCCATTCAACAGCAGATCCAGGGGCTGCAGATCGACCATGCTGGCTCTCAGGTGAGTGCTTGGGTCACCCTCAGCTTAGGGGTGGCGGTCACAGTTCCCCACTCTGGTCAATCGATGGAAGACTTCATGCGGCAGGCCGATCAGACCCTATACGCGGCTAAGGTGGCAGGTCGCGATCGCTATCAAGTCGCCAATTCTTAAGGGGCTACTGTGTACACATAAGTCCCAGAACCTTTGCCGCCAGGGCTTTTCCCACCCTGCGGGAAGAGCAAGCTCTACAGCCCCCACCCCCAGCCGTACCCGCCTAGATTTATCCGCCACCTACAGCCAGCGAATCTTTGGCGACACGTCTGCCAACCTCAGCGGTAGCTACCGACTAGGTCGAGAGGTACCCGATACCTACTTGGTCCGCAGGGCTTGCACCGTCGTCACCACCGCCGCCGCCACCTGGTCAATCTCGGCCTCGGTGGTCCAGCGACCCAGACCAAACCGCAGAGACGCGTAGGCCAAGGCATCGTCGTGGCCCAGGGCTTTGAGCACATGGGACGGGGCGGTGCTGGCGGTGCTACAGGCGGCCCCCGAGGACAGAGCCACAGTGGAGCGCAGGCCCAGCAGCAAGGCCTGACCGTCTACCCCGGTGAAACTCACATTTAGGTTGCCGGGTAGGCGCTGGCTGGGGTGGCCATTCAGGTGTACTCCAGCCAGTGATTGGAGCTGATCCCAGAGGCGATCGCGCAGGGTCGTTAACCGCTGGCCTTCGGGTTCCATTTCCCCTAGTCCCAGTTCCACCGCCTTGGCAAACCCGACAATTTGGGGAGTGTACAGGGTGCCCGATCGCATTCCCCGCTCATGGCCACCCCCATGGAGTTGAGCCGCTAACTGCACCCGAGGGTTACGCCGCCGTACATACAGCGCCCCAATCCCCTTGGGGCCATAGACCTTGTGGGCAGTCAGCGACAGCAGGTCAATGCCCATGGCCTGCACATCCAGGGGCACTTTGCCGATGGCCTGGGCGGCGTCACTGTGGAAAAGAATGGCGCGATCGCGGCACAAAGCCCCAATCTCAGCCAGGGGTTGCAGTACCCCAATTTCGTTGTTGGCGGCCATCACCGACACCAGTACCGTGTCATCCCGCAGGGCCTTGGCCAGGGTGTCTAAATCCACCAAACCATCGGCCTGCACCGGCAGATAGGTCACCTCAAACCCCAGGGTTTCGAGATAGGCGCAGGGGTCTAGCACGGCATTGTGCTCGGTCTGCACCGTAATCATGTGCCGCCCCTTGGCAAAGTAGGCCTCGGCCACCCCCTTAATCGCCAGGTTATTGGCCTCTGTGGCCCCACTGGTCAAGACAATTTCCTCGGGGCTGGCGTTGATAGCGGTCGCCAGGGTTTCCCTAGCCTGTTGGACAGCGGCCTCCGCTTCCCAGCCATAGCTGTGGGTGAGGCTAGCCGGGTTACCAAAGTGCTCCGTAAAAAACGGCAACATGGCCTCTACGACCCGTGGATCTACCGGGGTGGTGGCATGGCTGTCTAAGTAGATGGGACGCTGCGCCATCAGGAATCAATTCCCCCAGTCATTTGGTTCTTACCCTTGGTTATGTTTATTCTACTGGCGAATCACAGGGTGCTTTGGGGGGAGCCGCCAGGGCCGGTCTTGTGGGAGGTGAGTCCACCGCTAAATCGAGAATCGCTTAAAGGCGATCCTGTTTAGAGGTGAGCCAGTATTTCCAGGTAGCTGGCAAAACAAGACGTTTGCTCAATCTTGCTGTACGCTATCAACGTTGTTGAGGTTACTCAGTCCATGACAGCCGCCGATCGCCCTTCTACCCTAGAACTACGGGAAATTGTTACCGAACAGCTAAAACTGTTGCTGGAGCAACGGAACTATGACGGGGCTAAAGCCCT
>SLIY01000311.1 GCA_007135385.1 Leptolyngbyaceae cyanobacterium CSSed165cm_216 | reverse complement strand
GGCGAAGCTGGACAGCGTGGGCTAGCCGATGGGTTTGGCAGCGTTCTAGATCTGCAAAGACCTGATGCCGTCGATCAACCACTTCTTGCTGGCGTAGACGCCGTGCTGCTTGCCACTGCTCGTTAAGTGCTGTCACAAGACTGTTCTCCTTGCTGACAAGGTTGAAGTGTGGATAAATATGGGTGCAATTAAACTTAGTCCAAGTCCAGAAAAGGGGGTTTACCTGTGGGAGAACTCCAGATTTAAAGCTGGACTGAGTTGAGCAGGGAACCTCAGCTATGTAACCTTCAAATCAAGCGATGGTTGTGTTATTTATCGAAATCAAAAACTTATCACTTCAGATGGATTAAATAACTGAGATCTAACATGACAATTTTGAAGAAAGCTGACCCAGGCAATCTCCTGAGCCCCCTGCATGGAAGGAGGTGGATTGTGCATTTTCGGTCAAGCACCAGGAGAATTTAGGTTGGTTATTAATACTCTGGATCAGCTATCAAGCCGATGCTAGATTTCCCTGCTAGTTGCTATACGGTCAACGTTGTAATCCCGTGCCTAGGCCGCTGGAACAGCAGCTTGGGCCGTCAAGCCAACGGCTTCGGCATACTTCAGATAGGTGTCTACAGAAGCGATTACAACCCGGGCTTCAATCGCCAGTAGTTCAATCCCTACCAGGGAAACACGGACCCAAGCATCAACCACAATACCTTTATCCAAAATCCGGTCAACAACTTCAGCCAAGCTAGAAGAAGAGTTTACTTTTTCAACAGCCATAGTTTTGAACCCCTAAACAATTAATGTGTTCTGTGTAAGTGTTACGGGAAGACTACCCGTATTTTCACCCAATGCCCTAAAGCATAAGTGCTGGGGAAATGGGCTAAGCGCTAGGACATTTGCCTCGCACATTTGTAGTCTGCCCACTGGTTAGGAGCGATCCACAATCCTCGGGATCAGTTCATTATTTGTTACGTAAGCGTTCATACCACTACGATATTAACCACACAGGCCACGTTGTCTGCCAAGCAATGGAAGCTACGTCTCTTGGAGCGCCTACTGATGACCACCTTTAGTGACATTCTGGATGAGGGTATGCTGCTTGCCTTGGCAGGGAATCGCGCTTACGATCGGGGGGGTGACTCCTTTGAGCACGGGTTAGTGCATTATCTGGCTGAGTACGACGATCAAATCACCGCTGGTGGGGAGAGGACATACACCTACCAGGTAAACCTTGCAGAACCTGAAGACGACCTACAAGCCACAAGCGAAATTTCATCAAATTATTGCAGCAAGCTGGCCTTGACTAGGATCAGCATTTCGGCATTCACGACTTGGCTCAGCCTGCGATCACTGCAGACTGAGCCAAGTCAAAGTCTGGCCACCGGGACACCATTAACCCGCAAATCCTTAACCCTTATTGACCCAATAGGATGGAGAGCAGCCATTCAATGTTTTCGAAGTTCTCGCCAATTTGGGAGGCGACAGCAATTACCCGCTGACTATCGATCACCAAAACGCTAGCGTCTACACTGCGGAGAATATCCAGCAGGGTGAGGCGATCGCGGCTAGCTGCCTGCAATACGGCATCTTGTAGCACCTTCCAGGCGGCTCCAGCCCCCTCATCTACGGTAATGGTGGTGGCTAGCAAGCGCCAGAAGAATTGACCGACTAAGCTGTTAGAAACGTCCCGCAGGCTGTCAACGTCAAGCGGAATTTCTCGCGTCAGGATTTGCTGCGCCCGGCTTTCGTCAATCCGCAGGAGAGTCAGTAGAGCCTGTAGGTCGCGGCTGGCAATACCGGTCAAAGCGAAGGACTCTAAATCCACCAGGGAGATGGGGGGCACCTCTAGGCTGCCATAGGTCATGCGAATTTCTTCTAAGGATTCGGCAGCGGGGGTCGTCACCGCTAACCCAGTCCAAGTGGTTATTGCCAGAGCTAAGGCCGCAACCCCAGTACCCAAGCGACGCAAGGGCTGCCGTTTACCTAGCGAAAAGTAGCGATTTAGAACCTGCCGGGATGTGCCCATGGTCATTACTAAAGTGAAATTCCTTATGCGGAGCTATGACGACTGTGGCCACTCAAAAGTTTCTGGTGTTATCCAAGTGCAACTTTGGATCTCAACCCAATCCAAGTCCAGACCTGAAGTTCAGCCTGTGGGACAACTCCAGATCCCGAGCTGGACTTGGTTTAGGGTTTTCTGCCCGACAAAATACTTACACTATAAATTCAAAAACTTTTCTAGGGCGGCGACCATGGCCGGAGGCCAGCGGCGGATGGTGCTGACCCAGGCAAGGTCTTTATAGCGTCCGTCTAGGCCCACCACAGCCACCCAATTACTTTCTGCTTCCCCGGCTTGCCCCTGGCCCCACAGAGCCGCCGTCAGGGCCGCCCGAGCATCGGCAAAGTTGGGGTAGCGACGGGTCAGGTTTCGCAATTGGCGGATGGCTTCGCCCTGGTGACCCAGCTGGTATTCCATCAGGGCAGCGTTGACCCGGGCAAAGGCAAATTTGGGCTCTAAGTCTACAGCAGTCTGATAGTCAGCCAGGGCAGCGTTCCAGTCCCCCAGGCCCGCCTTGGCGCTACCTCGGTTGTTGTAGGCGGCCGCATCCTCAGGGTTGAGGGCTAAGACCTGGGTGTAATCTGCGATCGCCTCTGACCAACGCCCCAAGCCCTCAAGGGCCGCCCCCCGATTCAGGTAGGGGTCAGGTTTTGTCGGGGCCAGGATAATCGCCTGGTCATAGTCGGCCAGGGCCGCAGATAGCTTGTTTTGGCTGACCCGCACATTGCCCCGGTTACTCCATAGGGCGGCTTCCTCGGGCAAGTATTCGATCAGTTGGCTCCAATAGGTTTCAGCTTGGACAAACTGCCCCGCTTCAGAGGCGACAAAGGCCTTTTGCTTCAAATCGGCGATCGCCTGTCTGTCAGCCTGGGAGAACTGGGAGACATGGGCCGCAGCAGCTACCCCCGCCCCACCTAGCCAACACCAGCTACAGAACAGGGTTATGAGCACCCACCGTTGCCAGCCTCTAACCATGTTTTGGATCCTAATTTTCATTGGTACTATAGCTACCCGCCATTACTGATTATGCCGGATGAGCCAGTGCCTGTCCCTCCCGGGAAGAGGGCTGACAACCAACGAAAACTCCCTTGGAAAGCGTTCTTCCCAAGGGAGCGGAGGGGCCATTGGTAGGTTGGGCAAACCAGCCATAGTAGACCTAATTGGGTTCCCTGGCGATCGCCCAACCGCCTGTCTTAAGCCTGACAGACCATTGAGGTTTAGCTTTCAGATTCTGATGGGGCAGTTTCCACTAGGTCATCGGCAGCGGGCTCTACGTCAGCATCACTCGCTTCCGTTTCCATTTCGATGGCAGCATCAGCAGGGTCATCCGCTTCCACCGCCTCAGCTTCATCAACGTCAGCGTCTTCAACTGCCTCGGGTGCTTCGATTTCGGGTGCTTCTACCTCAGGGGTGTCAATTGCCTCAGGTGCTTCGACTTCCGGTTCCTCGATTTCCGGCTCTTCGATTTCGGGTGCTTCTACCTCAGGGGTATCAATTGCCTCAGGTGCTTCGACTTCCGGTTCCTCGATTTCCG
>SLIY01000454.1 GCA_007135385.1 Leptolyngbyaceae cyanobacterium CSSed165cm_216 | reverse complement strand
GAGGACTGAAAATCCTCGTGTCGGCGGTTCAAGCCCGCCTCCTGGCATTCAACAGAATCAAGCGTAAAGCCCTGAATCTAAACGGTTCGGGGCTTTCGCTTTGGGACCCTCGAAGTTGATGCGATTTTGCAGTAGCTAGCAAACACATCCGCTGGTGTGGCCTGAGCCTGAGACGGCCCTGTCCTGGCCCGAATCTTGGACTCCAGCAGAGCATACTACAACTCCTGGGCTCGCTCCTGTTCGATGGCATAGGGGGAGTGGATGGGGTAAGGGGAGATCTATGTGCCTCCTCAGAGGATGACCCAGGAACGGAATGGCAAGGCAAAGGTTACAGCTTAAAATGTTATTGACAGTTTAACTTGCAAGCGAATATCATGGGCCTATGAGCATGTTGCAACAAATTGCCCAGCAACAGCCCGAGATGGTCTTAGATCGCTTCGTGGAGGTGACCAACGACCTACTACCCCAGTTTTTGCCCGACCAGAGTTCTGGTAGTCGTGGGCAAGAGCCGGTGAACCCTCGGCTGGTGCGCTATTACACTACTCAGGGATGGTTAGACAAGCCCCTGAAGCAGGGGCGCGAAGCCCGGTACACCTACCGGCATCTACTGCAATTGCTGGTGCTGCGCCGCCTGCTGGCGGAAGGCTATAGCGCTAGCTCCATCGGCAGTCTAATTGGCGGCCAGGGGGATGCCGCCCTAGAAGACATTCTGCAAGGCGGCGTGCAACTGACGGTGGAGGCCGCGAACCCAGCCCTGGCGTTTTTGTCCCAAATTCGCGATGGGCAAGGCCCGGCCAAAGGCCAACGCGGGGAATCCTCTTTATCCGACCGTTCGCCAAAGCGATCCGCCCGCCCTGCGGCCCGTCCCCCAGCAACCGCTCCGGCCCCCGCGCCTGCATCACCATCACCTTCCCAAACCTGGACCCGTCTAGAGATTCTCGACGGTCTAGAACTCCACGTTCGCCAGGACTTTGCAGCCCCGGCCACCGCCCACGAACGGGACAGTCTGCTGCACCTGATTGCCGCCCACCTTACCCAACTCCAATCACTCCAGAGGCCACCACCATGACCCAACCTAAACCCACGCTGCCCACCCTTGACCTGCTTCCGCTGCACGGGGCGATGGTCACCCAGCAGCCTCTGACCCTGGATGTGCTGGTGCGGATTACGCCCCCAGACATTGCCCTCAGCGACGATCGCGTTCCCCTCAACCTCAGCCTGGCGATCGATCGCTCTGGCTCCATGCGGGGGCAAAAGATGCACTACGCCCGCGCAGCCGCCCGGTTTGCGGTGGAAAATTTGCTGCCCAGCGACCGCATCAGTGTCGTCCTGTTCGACGATCGCATCGAAACCCTGGTACCCAGCACCCTGGCTACCGACAAAAACACCCTGCTAGAGCAGCTGCGCCACGTCCATTCCCGGGGTTCCACTGCCCTCCATGCCGGTTGGGTCGAGGGCGGGGTGCAGGTGAGCCAGTACCTCAACCCTGACCAGCTGAACCGGGTGATTGTGCTGTCTGATGGGCTGGCCAATGTGGGGGAGACCCGGGTGGATGCGATCGCCAGTGATGTCCATGGCCTGGCCCAGCGCGGGGTCAGCACCACCACCCTGGGCATTGGTGACGACTACAGCGAAGATTTACTGGCCGCCATGGCCCGCAGTGGTGACGGCAACTTTTTCCACATCGAATCTGCCGACCAATTGCCCACCATTTTTGAAACTGAGCTATCGGGGCTAGCCGCTACCCTGGGCCAGCGGGTCAGCCTCGGCGTCAAGCCCGCCAACGGCGTCACGGTGATGGATGTGCTGAATGACTTTGAGATCACCAATACCGGTCGCTACAAACTGCCCAACCTGACCGTGGGTGCGCCAATTCAGGTGGTGGTGCGGCTGCAAGTACCCGCCCTAAGCCACAGTTGCGAACTGATCCAGGTGCGCCTAGCCTGGGATGCTCCAGAGCTGAAAAAGCGGCAGGTGCTGCGGGCCGGGCTGGAACTGCCCCTGGTCAGCCCCGAGCAGTTCAGCGACTTCCCCGCCAATGCAGTGGTGCAAGAGCAGGTGGCTTTGCTGATGGCGGCTCGGGCCCGTCGGGAGGCCATCCAGTTCTCTGACCAGGGTGACTTGGCCTCGGCTCGACAATCCCTCAGCGATGCCCGGATGGCGATGGCCGCCATGGCTCCCAGCCCCATGCTGATGGAGGAACAAGAAATCCTGGAAGACTTAGAAGCCGACTACCAGAGCGGCAAGGTGACTAGCGCCCGCAAGAAGGCCTTTTCGCAATCCTTTAATCTATCGCGCACGGGTAAATCCAGGCCCCGGCGCTCGATGGATTCTTGGTAATTCGGAGCTGTTCACACGATGTGTGTACTTAGTTTCTCCCGCTGTTCTTCTGCCAGCCCGGCGCGGTCGAGGGCGGCGATCGAGAGGTGATAGGTACTCAGCGTTGTTGAGATCGCTGAGCAGGCGCGATCGCACACGCCTTGCACAATGGCTGATAGATCTACCAAAACCGCTTCATCAGCTCCCTTTAACGGCAGGGGAAAGCTGGGCAACCGGTCTCGCACAGTGACGGCATAGAGGTCAGCCTGGGGCCGCTGCTCAGACGAATTCGCACCTGATGCCGTCAGGTTAGGGGCTCTGGGCCTCAAGCCCACTTGGGCGATGCAGTTAGACTACTTCTCTCAGCGCTACACCACCCATTGGCGGAAGCTGCCGACTGTGAAGGCTTGGCAAACAACTAGGGGCCAATCAACAAGACTGTCCTGTGAAGCCTTTCTATAGAACAGCTCCAGAACTGGGAAACCTAGACTATAGGTATGCTCTGGCTGTTGCCTTTTCCAGATCTCATGCGGTTTTTGTTCCTCAAACTACCTTCGCTGATCACCAGAACCCTCTTCTACCTGGCGGTTTTCTTAACTCCAGTGTTAGGCGTCTGGCTGGCGTCATCTCTGGTGGCCTACGTCAACGGCCCCACGCTACTGACAGCCTTTTCCGGCCAAGGCCCGTAGATTACCTGCTCTCTCCCGGCCTCTGGCACTTACGAGGTTAGCTTGTTCAGCGGTGATGAGCAATTTGGCAACTTTGGCTATGTGGGCCAGGTGGAGTTTAATCGGCGGTCATAACCCAAACATCCGGAGGAGAATTCTTTTCGATGTATAAAAAAAGAGAATCCTATGAGATATCGAAAATTATGTGAGATCTACTTTGTAGCTAAGAAATCCATCAAAAACTCCAAAAACCTTGTTATGACGTTACTTTATACCTGCCAATACTTTCTCCATAAGTCTGGGGATATTTTTGAATTTATTATGCAAAGCTGATCTGTTCCATAAATTATTTTGTCCAATTAATTTATGAAGATCGTAGTCACTTACGTTATCAAAGAATGAGTCAAATGAATAAGACAGATATAGCAACTAACTCATCCTTGATAGAAGTTCTTAGCTATCGAGGACAGCATCAGTACGATAAGCAAGCCTATATATTTCTCAAAAACGGAGAAACAGAATCAGAAAGTCTCACCTATGGAAAGTTAGATGCAAGAGCAAGAGAGATTGCGTCTCATCTCCAACAATGGAAAGGAGAGCG